>NZ_WQNP01000003.1:0-85653 GCF_018783905.1 Ruminococcus sp. MCC718 | reverse complement strand
TTATACAGCTTAAGCAACAAGATGGATAATTCCTTACTGGCTGTAAGGGATATTAACCATAAATATATTGTAGTAGAAAGGATCGTCGATTTCGACAAAAGGTAATGCTATGAAAAAGAAACCTTATGAACAGAAAATGTATAAAGAAAAAAAGAAAAAGAATAAGATCCGGATGCGGTTTGATTTTAACCGGAAAGGTGTTATTTTCTTTGCAGTTGCTGCATTTATCATCTGTGCGGTCAGCATCATCGGTACCGACATGGGCTGGATTGACCAGGGTGGTGTTGTAAGCTCCCTGAAGCGTAACTCTGCAGATGCACCAGTTACTTACGGCAAAGTTTTAAGTCAGGATGAGACAACCGAAAACGGAAAACAGGTGTGCACGCTGAAAGTCAAGATCCAGGCAAAACGTACCAAAGACCAGACCGTAGAGCAGAACTACTACAACATCATTCAGTTTGTGAAAAATAATCCGGACAAATACGATGAAATCCATTACGAAGGCGTTGCAGAAAACAGCGGCGGTGAAGAAGTAAAAGCCGTTACATTTGATGTATCAAAAGAATTGATCCAGAGTATCCAGGGCGGAACCGTGGAAGCAAAGGACATTCCAGAAAAAGCAGAGAATTTGTATATTCTTTATACCTTAACCGATGAAGCGGAAACAACGGCAGATTCCGAGACAGCCGAAACAACATCGGAAAGTGAAAGCACTTCCGAAGCAGAATCATGATACCAGTGTTATCTGCGACACCAGTAAGCTCACAGATAAAGGCTGTGATGGTGCTCCGGACTGGATCATTGAAATTGTTTCACCGGGCAGCAGGCGAATGGACTATTTTATCAAGCTGTTCAAATATCGGACTGCCGGGGTACATGAATACTGGATTGTAGATCCGGCAAAAAACTTTGTAATTGTCTATAATTTCGATACCAGTGATTCCGGACAATATACCTTTGCTGATACGATCAAAGCAGGGATTTATGAAGATTTGTATATTGATTTTAGCAAAATAAATCTGTAGATGGGTTTGTCAAGTTTTTTGTGTAAGTTTTAAGAAAAAATTTTATGGGGAGGGGAACCTCCCCGTTATTAGAGTATTATGTCAGAAAGAACTTTTTATGAAACACTTCCTGCTTTGCCTAATCACACTATTCCTCTTTTGCTTTTGTCATACTGGCGATATCTCCCACTCCATTCAATACCATTGTCGGAAGATAAGCATAAGTTTTGAGTGTATCCTTCGTTGAACATCCAGAGAGAACCAATACAGTAGACATACCACTTTCCATTCCTGAAATCACATCTGTATCCATACGATCCCCAACCATTACAGCTTCTGCTGAATGACATCCAAGCATATTCAATCCTGTTCTCATCATCAGTGGATTCGGTTTCCCACAGAAATATGCCTGTGTACCTGTTGCCATTTCAATTGGGGCAATCAATGCACGACAAGCAGGAGCGATTCCGTTCTCGATTGGTCCGGAAACATCCGAGTTTGCTCCAATCAACTTAGCTCCCTTCAGAACTAAATTCGTTGCTTTCGTTAAGGTATCCAATGAATAGGATCGTCCCTCTCCCACAACAACATAATCCGGATTTACATCATTCATTGTAATGCCAACATCATAAAGTGCATTTAAGAGACCTGCTTCTCCTATCACAAATGCTGAACAGCCTGCCGCCTGTTCCTTTAAAAAAGCGGCTGTTGCCAATGCGCTGGTGTAAAAATGTTCTTCTGGCACATCAAGTCCCATCCTTGCCAGTTTCTGATTTAATTCCCGTGGTGTATATCCACTATTATTTGTCAAAAATAAATATTCTTTCTTTTCATCATGCAACCACTGGATGAATTCTGGAACACCTGGCAATATCTGATTGCCATGATAAATCACACCATCCATATCACAGATGAATCCTTTTTTTTCATTAAAATCGATTATGGATTTTCTCATGTTCATATGCACCCTGCCTTTCTTGTTTCTTTAAAATACATCTTGCTCTTTTTATAATAAAATAAAGCGCTATTTTCTACAAATATTTTTATATTATGATGCCAGGGTCAAAAGGTCAAAAAGCCGTTCATGCTTGCATGATAAGGCTTTTGAACTTGGGACCCGCCAAACATGAGGAAGGAGTGATTTGTGTAACAAATCAACGGATTCCGAATGTTTGCAGAATTGCGGGAGCAGCTTGCTGCGGAGCAATTCGTGGACATCAGTTGGGGGCAAAAGACCTTTTGACCCCAACATCATATTATATCATCCACACATAAAATCAAATACATAGTACTGTAAAATTAAAGTAAATATTTCTATCAACAGAACCTTTTATGACAACATCTCTTTCACACAAGTACTTCGATAATCACTTGGTGATATTTTATATCTTTCTTTAAATACTCGGTTAAACGTTCTCTGACTTTCAAATCCACTATCCAGACAAATGTTTGTAATAGAATCACTCGTATTTTCCAAACGATGGCATGCATAGTTCAGCCTTGCATCGTTAAGATATTGATTAAAGTTTCTATGGAATGTTTTGGAAAAGAGTCTGGATAAAATATATTTGCTCACGCCCAGGTCTTTTGCCATCTCTTCCAGCGAAAATTTCTTCTTGAAATTTGCTGATATATAGGAAACTGTCTGGTAAATAAGATCGTTGCTCCCCACATTACTCTTTTCTACCAAATTTAATTTTCCTATGCAGCGTGCCAACACAATTTGAAGATATGCCTGTGCAACAATAATATCCGACTGTTCTGTCTCTAAAATTGCATTTATAACCCTATATACTTCCGGTTCAACCTTTTCCGCTTTGATGATTGGGTATTCAGGAGCCATGGATTGCATGATATCTGCAAATTTGGCTATCGTAAATGGCGATGCAATCAGATAAGTCGCTTTATTTACACCGGGTGTCAGTATCTGATAGTGATGAATAACATCTGGAAATACAAAGCCTATATCTCCTTTTTCCATATGGTATAGTTCCTGTCCGACACCAAGTTCTAATGATCCACTTGTTACACAAACGATCTCCAGTGCATTATGAAGATGTGGTTCAATATGTTTTGACTTCCTATTTATTGCTATAATCTCCTCTTTTGTGTCAACATATTTTAACTGCATGAAATACTCCCCTTTGCAACATTTGTCTATATCTTCTTTCGATTTGGCAAGCAATCCTTTTACACCTATCTTATAATCAATTTGTAAATAAGGAAAGGAGGAATTGCAAATGAGCAACCTAAAAAAATATCTGAATGACCTTTTAGTATTCTACACTGAATATTTTGAGCATCCTTACCATGTATAAATACTAAAAGGACTATTTTGTGAAAACTGAATATTTTCTTAAGGCCATTTCACAAAAATGAAGTGGTCCTTTTTTATTTTCAAAATACAGTTCTATCACTTTATATATAGAAAAAAGCACTGTCTCATCGAGCAATGACCAGACAACGCTTTCTCCTGTCAATTCTAATTTATGTCTGATGCATCTGTTACTTCATCTGCAGCAATTCCTTTTTCTGCTTTCAGTTTTTTATTTGCATCTTCTACATTCATTCTTGAAAGTACAAACATAATCAATACATCAAAGATTAACGGAAGCCAAAGATACATGAACTGCATCATATCAAGTGCAGACTGTGGCTGAGTTGCATTTGTTCCGACATATCCACTGAACTCAAGCATCCATCCAACAACAGCGGTTCCAATACCTCCACCGATTTTTACACCAAGAGAAGTACAAGAGTACATCGTTCCGTCAATTCTCTTTCCCTGCGTAAGATAAGTGTATTCAGAGCAAGATGCCATCATGTAATATTTGTTTTTGACAAGAAGCTTGAATGCCTGTACCATTCCATACTTTTCATTATCATTCTTTACTTCTCCTTCATTAAGTTCTTCCTCCGGAAGTTCCTTAACAGAAAGTGCTGAAATCGTATTTATGACCAGACCAATGATTGCATAGATAATAGCAACCGTTCTCCATGCCGCAGCATCTCCACCACATTTATCTACAAATCCAACTGTAATCGCCTGAATCAGAAGACTTGTTGAAAATGCAAAAATAAAACGGTAAGATCCCATCTGTACACGCTCTTTGCTGTTCTTTGTAATCAGTGACGTAAGTGCTGAATAAGCAATATTGTTTGCTGTATAAAACACACTATTTAACAGTGTATAAGAAATAAAGAACCATGCATATTTAGCCGTTGTTCCCAAACTCACCGGTACTGCAAAGCAGCCGATCAGCGTAATGGCACAACCAATATATCCGTATAGCATCCAGGGTTTCGCTTTTCCCATTTTACTGTGTGTTTTGTCAATCATTGATCCGAAAAATATATCCGTAAAACCATCAAATAGTTTTGATACGGCAATCAGGGTACCCACGACACCTGCAGCAAGTCCTACCGAGTCCGTCAGATAGACCATCATAAAAGATGTCAGGAACGCATAGACTACATTACCTGCAATATCACCTGATCCGTATCCAATTTTGTTATACCATTTCAAATACTTTTTTTCTTCCATCGAATTTCTTTGCTCCTCATCTTCATCGCACTTAGAATTTCAAGATGTCTAACAGAGTATGATGTCTAATTCTAGTTTTTTCTCTGTTTTTGTCTGATTGCTCTGTATATCCGGACTTTACATAACAATCAGACTCTCTTTCCTTGTTTACGGGTTACATGAAACTTTATTATCCCTTTATATATGGTATCAGTGTAAACTGGAACCGAAATAATACATCATCAAATCGGTACTGCTCCAATACAACTGGACCACAACTGTTAGAACCAATGCCATTTAATGCGTAGTCAACACAGAATACTACACTATCTGATTCTATTAATTCATAATTATGCGTTTTCTTCTCAAGTTCTTCCTGTGTATAATAAGAAGCATTGAATGAAAATGCCTTTTCTGCGGATGCCACAATTCCATATCGGCTGTTGTTAAGCTCTACATATTCACAATCATAATGGCTTCCATTTTCCTGTGGACGGATATAGTCCTCATGTAAATCCCCTACATCTGCCCGGTACAAACCGTGGCTCGCAGCCTGATGTTTATCACAATAACTTTCCTGTGGTCCCATTCCAAAGTATCTTACAGCTGAAAGTTTTTTATCTAGGAACATCCTCACACCAAATCTCGGAAGATCCGGGAATTCATCGTCTTTTGTTACTGCAATATCTGCATCAATCTTTCCAGCAGCTTCTATTTTCCATGTAATCGTCACATCAAGAATCTTCTGTACTGTCTCTGCCACAACGGAAGCATGGCTTGTAATCTTCACACCATGTTTTCCCTGTACAACCTCTGTCGTATAGGCTCTTGTGTAAGCCTTATCATAGTGGGCTTTCTTCCATTCAGACTTGATGTACATATCGTTATCTGTTGGAGCTCTCCAAATATTTAATTCCATCGGGTGGTTCAGATATTCCCGCCCTGCGAATTTCATCTCTGTAAAGAGTGCAGTACGTTTGTCTATGGTATAAGCAAATTCACGCCCCTTGATATGAATCTGTGTATCATTTTCATTTACCTGTAATTCAGAGTCCACCACTGTTTTTGGTATCCATTTCTCTGCAAGTTTACATTTTGTATCCTCTTTACTTACCTCAATTTCATCAAATCCAAGAATATGGTCTTCATCTAACAGTGGCAATTCTTTTTTCAGATGGTAAATAAGTTTTAAATAACATTTCCCATTCTCTGGAACATTGATCTTCAGGTTTGTTTTTCCTTCCCCGTGTGGTGCCACAGAAAACTCCGGAAGTATGCCTTTGCTGATCACAAGACCATCCTGTGTCAGCTCATAACTAATCTTTACATAATCTTTCAAGTCATCAAAATCCATGTAGTTATGAAGCACCAGTTCTCCGCTTTCTTTGTTATAGGAAATAACTCTTGCCGGGCGATAAACATTCTTGTATTCCAAAAGTCCTGTATGTACCGTTCTGTCCGGATATACTAATCCATCCATACAGAAGTTGCCATCATGAATTTCTTCGCCATGGTCGCCCCCATAAGCATATATAGTCTTTCCATTCTCAGCAGTTCCATGAGCAATCGCATGGTCACACCATTCCCAGACAAAGCCGCCGCACATTTTATCATTATTCTGAATCATCTGGAAGTAATCTTCAAAATCTCCAGGTCCGTTTCCCATGCTGTGACAGTACTCTACCAAAAGGAAGGGTTTGCTTCCATCTTTATCCAGATATTCCTGAATTTCGGAAAGTGCTGGGTACATCCGGCTGTACACATCCAGATTGCTGTAATCATATGTTTCATCATAATTACGGTATCTTGCACTCTCATATTGTGTGATACGGTCTGGATCAAAATTCTTTGTCCATTCCAGTGCTTTTTCAAAGTTGCAGCCATAAGCACTCTCATTTCCCATTGACCACATGACAATACAGAAACGGTTTTTGTCACGTTCCACCATGAGTTTTACGCGATCAACGATTGCCTCTTCCCATACCGGATCATCTGCAATCTTCTCATTCCATCGTTTGAACCGATTGTAATCAGTGTCTTCTTTTCTGTAGATCATAAATGGACCATGAGCTTCAATATCTGCTTCATCTATTACCATGAATCCATACTTGTCACACATTTCATAGAAAAATGGTGCGTTCGGATAGTGGCTGGAACGGATCGCATTAAAATTATGCTGCTTCATTAACGTAAGATCGGTTGTAATCTGTTCCGGATTGATTGTAAATCCAGTAACCGGATCAGAATCATGTCGATTGACACCACGGAATTTAATCTTCTGTCCATTTAAATAAATAACCTGGTCTTTAATCTCTATCTTTCTTAATGCAATGTGATCTACAATTACTTCATTCTCTGTTTCAAGAATCAGTTTATATAGATATGGATTTTCTGTATTCCAAAGTTCCGGACTTGCGATTTCTAATACAGCTGTTCCTTCTTCAGCAATACTTCCTAGTGCTACAACTGCTCCGTTTCTATCTTCAATCGAAATTTTTACATTTAACGGAGAGTAGAATTTCATTTCAATTTCTACTTTCGCAAGCATATCCTCAATTCTTGTTTTAATATGATAATCACTGATTGCCTGTTTTGGGCGTTTCAAAATGTACACATCCCGGAAAATACCACTCATACGGAATTTGTCCTGATCTTCCAAATAGGAACCATCACACCACTTCATTACCAACACTGCCACCGTATTCGTTCCATCCTGAAGTATATCGGTAACATCAAACTCACTGGTCATATGCGAAACCTGGCTGTATCCTATGTAAGAGCCATTGATCCATACGTAAAAGCAACTGTCTACTCCTTCAAAGTTCAAAAAAGATTTTGGCGCTTTCTCATCTCTACTGTACTCAAAAGTATGTACATAGGCTCCACACGGAATGTCCTGTGGCACATATGGTGGATCAAACGGAAATGGATACCGGATGTTTGTATACTGGTGTGTATCATATCCAGCCATCTGCCATACACTTGGAACCTGAATCTCATCAAAATTTTCTGTATCATAATTCTTCTCAAAGAAAGAATCCTGAATGTCATAGATGCTGTTAAAATACTGGAATTTCCAAGTTCCATTCAATAACTGCATACGATCTGACTCTTCTCTGTGTTCCACCAAGTTATCCATTCTTCTGGATGCCGGAATATAATAGGCTCTGGCTGGCATTGTGTTTTCGTGCAGTACGCTTAGATTTTCATAATAACGTGGTACGATCATAAATAGCTCTCCTCCAATATATATACTTTTTTGTTCTTTGTTTTCCTAAAGCAAACCTTATACTTTACTTTTTGTTTACGTTCCTTAGTTATGCTATATATAGCTTATCCTAATTCGCAAAATATGTCTATGAATTGGATTAGACAAAATATGCACTAAATGATACAATGATAAAAAGTACGAAAAGAGGTGCTGTCCTATGTATTTGAACACCGGTTATTTGAACCACTCAC
The DNA here is from genome assembly GCF_018783905.1 of Ruminococcus sp. MCC718. Lineage (NCBI taxonomy): Bacteria > Bacillati > Bacillota > Clostridia > Eubacteriales > Oscillospiraceae > Ruminococcus > Ruminococcus sp. MCC718. The sequence goes on along the minus strand of NZ_WQNP01000003.1, from coordinate 77,664 downwards.
ATATGGATTTCAAAGACAAAAGTCGTCCGCTGATTGTCGGTAGCTGTGGTACTTACCGTCTTTCCAGACATCCCAAACTTCCGACCTACCGTCCAAGGGGTCGTCTGGATTATCAGATTATATATATCACTGCTGGTTGTGGGCATTTTCATTTTGATAATGTAAATAATGAAACGATTGTTCCAGCCGGCAACATTGTACTGTACAGACCGAAAGAACTCCAAAAATATGAATATTACGGAGAAGATAAGACAGAAGTATACTGGATTCACTTCACAGGAAGCAATGTGAAAAATATCTTACATCAATATGGGTTTCCGGATAAAGAACGTGTCTTTCAAGTGGGTACATCTAATGAATATGAACAAATTTTCAAACGTATCATTATCGAGCTCCAACGCTGTCAAGACAATTATGAGGAAATGCTTGTCCTTTTGCTACGTCATCTTCTGATCAGTTTCCACCGGGAACTGACAAGAGAGCACATATTAAAAAATGAATACCTTGATCATGAGATGGATAATGCTGTTACCTTTTTCAGTGAAAACTACAATCAAAATATCAATATTGATGATTATGCTGCCTCACGAGGCATGAGTGTCAGCTGGTTTATCCGAAATTTCAAAAAATATACCGGTTCTACACCAATGCAATTCATTGTGGGAATCCGCATCAACAATGCTCAGATGTTACTTGAAACAACAACTTATTCCATCAATGAGATTTCTAAGATTGTCGGATATGATAACCAGCTTTATTTCAGCCGGCTTTTTCACAAGCTGAAAGGATATTCGCCAAGAGAATACCGAAAAATAAGAAATAGGTTATGAAATCTATAATGTCATAAAAACTAAATGTCAAAAAAGGATGCCAACGAATCAAAGCAGATTACGTGACATCCTCTTCTTTTTATTAGTGCTATTTTATAAATTCAACCGAATAGTAATACATGTACTCATTATCTGTATCTATATGCTCCCTTGCAATATCCTGTATTGGCAACGAGCTTAACCCTTTTTCTCCATAAATCAGTGCTGCTAATCCTTGCTCTGTTCCATACTCTATCTTGCATTTGTTTTCAATAGTCGTTGCTGATCTTCCATAATATTTCCTGTTTTTAACTCCCTCCAAAATTGATATTTCTGTCATATATTTTGAATATTTATCTGCTGCGATGAGCTTTGCAGTAAAATTATCAAAATCCGGTGTAATGACAATCAATCCATTTACAATAAATACCGAACATATAGATATTTTTTATCGCAGCAAAAATGCACAAAAAAAGGTGTAGCCCTGTGTTACCAGAGTTACACCCAATGTTCGATTATTTTTACACAAGTTCTCCGATCAGATCGTATTCTGCGGAACCTGTGATCTTTACTTTTACAAAATCGCCGGACATCAGCATCTCGCTGGTGTTGACAAAGACATAACCGTCAATATCCGGGGAGTCGGCATAGGTTCTTGCGACATATGCCGGTTCGTCTGCTACTTTTCCCTCAATCATGGCATATAAGGTACGTCCGACCATATCGGCTGCTTTATCAAAAGCGATCTCCTGCTGAAGCTCGAGGATCGCATCTCTTCGCTCTTCTTTTATTTCCTCCGGGATCTGATCCGGCATAGAGGCTGCCGGTGTGTTTTCTTCCGGTGAATAAGCGAAGACGCCAAGGCGTTCGAACTCCATCTCATCGACAAATTCCATCAGTTCTTCATGCTGCTCCTGTGTCTCTCCCGGGAAGCCGGCGATCAGCGTGGTTCGCAGAACAATATCCGGAATCTCTTTTCGAAGAAGGGAAACGGTTTCTTTTAACTGTGCTTTTGTCGTGCGTCTTCCCATGCGTTTGAGAATGGCATCGCTGGCATGCTGGATCGGCATGTCCAGATAGTGACAGACTTTTTTCTCATTCTTGATTGTCTCGATCAGTTCCGGATATATCTCTTCCGGATAGCAGTACAGGATACGGATCCAACGGATACCTTTGATCTTGGCAAGTTCCTTGAGCAGAATATGCAGAGACTTTTTGCCGTAAAGATCCACGCCGTACAGTGTTGTCTCCTGGGCAACCAGAATCAGCTCTTTTACACCTTGCTCTGCAAGCGAAGCGGCTTCTGCAAGTAACTGCTCCATCGGGACGCTGCGGTAATTGCCGCGAATCTTCGGGATGATACAGTAGGTACAGTGCTTGTCACATCCCTCTGCAATCTTCAGATGTGCATAATGCCCGCCTGTTGTCAGAATACGCTTGCCGGGTACGGACGGAAGCCGGTCAAGATCATCTACATCCAGAAAATGAGAACCTTTTAAAGCCTGATCTACTGCATCAAAAATCTCATCGTACTTGGAAGTACCGATCACCGCATCGACTTCCGGTATTTCATCGACAATCTCCTGTTTATAACGCTGTGCCAGACAGCCCGTTACAATCAGAGCCTTGCACGGACCGGTCTTTTTATATTCTGCCATTTCCAGGATCGTGTTGATGCTTTCTTCTTTAGCATCATTGATAAAACAGCAGGTGTTGATGATGATAATATCCGCATCGTCTTCCGTGTCCGTCATCTCAAAGCCGCGGTCAGCGAGGATGCCAAGCATCACTTCCGAATCAACCAGGTTTTTGTCACAGCCAAGAGAGATAAATAAAATTTTCTTATTCTTCATCTTCACCGCTCTCATCTTCAGCCAGGATTTTGATCTTTCCTTTATCTAATTCTTCTACTGCGATGGACAGCGGTTTTTTGCCGTCGCTATATACCAGTGCCGGTGCACCGTCGATCAGTTCTCTGGCACGTTTTGCCGTTGCCATTACGATAGAATAGCGGCTGTTTACGACAGGTGTTTCGCCTTCATTTACCTCACTGTTTGCAACTTTCATTAAGTCTGTGTAAGATGGATGTAACATAAAATCATTCTCCTTTCAAAAAGCAGTTCATATCCTGCTGCAGTTCTTTGATAAATGCTGTATTGTGGGATTTCTTACAGTGTGCACTCTGTATCAATTCGTGCACCTGTTTCACACAGGTATCCAGATCATCATTTACAATAATGTATTCATAAGAGCCCATTTCCTGGGCTTCCTGTGCTGCACGTTCCAGACGGTCATGGATGACATCGGCTGTTTCCGTGCCACGGCCAACCAGACGTTCTTTTAAAGTCTGTGCATCCGGCGGAACCAGAAACAGCATCAGAGCATCAGGGTATTTTTCTTTTACTTTTAAAGCCCCCTGGATCTCAATCTCCAGAATCACATCTTTTCCGGCATCTAACTGTTCCTGTACATATGCTTTTGGCGTACCATAGTAATTTTCAACATATCTGGCATGTTCGATAAAAGAGTCTTCTTTTATCATCTGTTCAAACTCTTCTTTGCTCTTGAAAAAATACGACACCCCATCTTCTTCTCCTTCACGTGGTTTTCGTGTTGTTGCGGAAATGGAAAGTGCGTAATTATCGTAATCGGAAAGAAGACGTCTGACAACGGTTCCCTTTCCTACTCCGGAAAATCCGGATAAAATAATCAGAATGCCTTTTTTATTCATAAACTGCCTCCTTGAGCCTCTCGTTCCTGAAATGCATCTTTTTGTGAAAAACGTTTTGCGATCGTGTCCGGCTGCAGTGCCGACAGAATGATATGGTCTTCCTGCGTGATGATCACAGCCTTGGTACGTCTTCCCTGTGTGGCATCAATGATGCGTCCCTCTTCTCTTGCATGGGACACCAGACGTTTGACCGGTGCTGCATCCGGGTTGATGACTGCCACGACTTTGGCGGTATTGACTGCATTGCCAAACCCGATATTGATCAATCCTGACAATCGTATCCCCCCTATTCTATATTCTGGATCTGCTCTCTTACTTTTTCAATCTCTGTTTTCAGATTGATCGCAAGATTGGAAGTTTCCAGGTCGTTTGCCTTGGACAAAATAGTATTTGCCTCCCGGTTCATTTCCTGGGCTATAAAGTCCAGTTTTCTGCCGATGCTTCCGCCGGTTTGCAGTGTCTGTTTCATGCTCTCGATATGGCTGTGCAGACGAACCGTTTCTTCATCCGTGCAGATTTTGTCTGCATAAAGAATCACTTCTGTTGCGATACGGCTCTCCTCGAGCTGTGTGTCACTAAGCAGTTCTTTTACTTTTTCAGTCAGTTTGGTGCGATATGCCTGAAGAATTTCCGGGGAACGTTTTTCAATCGCTGCCACATCGGTAAGCATACCGTCCAGTTTTTCAATCAGATCCAGCTTCAGATTTTCCCCTTCCCGGATGCGGGATTCTACAAACTGCTCGCATGCCCCACGAAGTGCTGTTTCAAGGACTGCCCAGATCTCCTGTTCATCTACCGGCTGCTCTTCCATTGTGAAAACTTCCGGACTGCGTCCGATCACGGAGGCACGGATATCATTTGGCAGATCAAATTTTTTCGAAAGCTGCTGATAATATTTTACATACTCTGCTGCAATGTTCTCGTTGTATTTCAAAGAGACATTGGTTTCTGTGAAATCCTCATAAGTAATAAAAATATCAACTTTTCCACGCTGTATATATTCTTTGAGAAGATTTCGAATAGCAGATTCAAAAATACTGAGTTTTTTCGGCATTTTGATGTTGGAATCAAAATAGCGGTGGTTGACGGACTTCATCTCAACCGTAAACTTGCGGTCGCCCTGGTGATTTTCATATCTTCCAAAGCCTGTCATACTTTTTATCATAATTATATTCGCTCTTTTCTTTCAAAATTGCGGCATAGAAAGCCATACTATTTTTATTATAGTCGAAAGCGTCGGAAGCGTCAACCGAAAAACAAAGAAAAATAAGACGGAGAAAACAGATTTTGTTCTCTCCGTCTCTTTTTCCGGAAGATATGCTTTTAAAGCATATTTCTATTTTTTAATAACCGCTTTCTTTGGAAGTCCAGCTTTTTTCAGCATTCTTGTATATTTGGAAAGTTTTTTGGAAGGTACGCTCACTTTTGCTTTTGAATTGATCTTGCTGAAGGCCTTGCTTCCGATGGATGTGATTCCATTTGCCTTTTTCATATTGATACTTGCAAGTTTTCGGCAGTTTGCAAATGCACCTTTTTCAATCTTCTTCACATTACTTCCGATTGTAATTTTCTTCAGATACTTGCAGCCTTTGAATGCGTTTTTGCCAATCTTGGTTACTTTATAGGTAACGCCATTGATCTTCACTGTTTTTGCGATGGTCACAGAAGTAACTTTTTTGCCTTTTTTGCCTCCGACACCAACAACAGCTGCTGTTTTTTTCTTTGTATCCAGAACACGGTAAGTCACATTCTTGCTTACTTTCTGAACAACGGTCGGTTTTTCCGGTGTAGATGGTTTTTCTGTCTGTCCAGGTGTAGCCGGTGTTTCCGTCTGGTTTGGAGTAGGTGGTGTCTCTGTTTGTGACTTCTTAAGACCAGCTTTTGCACTCTGGAGATTTTCCAGAAGTGTTTTCAGTTCTTCTGCACTTGTTCCTTCGGATGCTGCTTTTGCTGCTTCGTATGCTTCCTTGAACGCTGTCCAGCTGTCTTTTGTGTAGGTACCGTCTGCATTACCAGCTTCATAGATATTCTTATTCTCCGCTTTATCTACTTCCGCTTTCAGTGTTTCTTTTGCTGATTCTACGGCTGCATTTTTCAGACCCGCTTTTGCACTCTGGAGATTTGTCAGCAGTGTCTTCAGTTCTTCTGCACTTGCTCCTTCGGATGGTGCTTTTGCTGCTTCGTATGCTTCCTTGAACGCTGTCCAGCTTGCACTTGTATACGTTCCATCTGCATTTCCTGCTTCATAAATACCTTTTATGCTGCTGTCATTTACCGCTTCATTCAGTGCTTCCTGAGCTTTTGTTACTTCCTGTTCTTCTTCATTCAGAACCTGATGGATATGGAATTCGCTTGCAGTAGCAAAACCATTGCTTCCCTCTTTTGCAACAAATTTGATATATCTTGCATCAACTGTGTTGAATTTTGCGGTCTTTTCTTTTGTATCAGATGCCCATACACCATCTGTTACAACCTGTGTCCAGTCATCACTTTCTGCTTTCTTGACATACAAATCATAGCTTGTGATATATCCGTTTGCTCCTCCGGACTGTCTTGGAACATAAGTCAGTTTGTTGATCTTATATTCTTTGCCCATATCTACGGTAAAGGTTGCCGGAAGTGCTTTTATGGATGGTGAGTACTGGCTGTGCCATAAGGTGCTGGTATCTCCGTCAAATGCATTGGAGATCGGACCGTCGCTGCCCTCTGCCGGATTCTGCTCGTTATCACAGGTGAAGCTGAAATCCGTTGTAGGGATGATGCTGTCATCCTGATCGTTTGTCAGTTCGATTTCATCGATCAGACCATTGAAACTGTTTCCAGTCGTGCTTCCGATGTATTTGATCGGGATGTTTAATGTTGCAAGACGGTACTGTGTACCAAGCTTTGTTGCAGTATCCATAACAGCCGGAATAGCTGTATCAGAATCGTTTACATACAGTTCTGCTTTGTCTTTGTAGCCTTTGATCGTCAGATGTACCCATTCGTCTTCCGGAAGTGTATAGTCAAAGGAATAATCATAACCTTCTCTGGAATATCCGACTTTTCCGGTATTCTTCTGAACGGCTTTGATCGTGTAATCACCAAGTGTGGAAGAACCTTCAAACAGAACTTGTTCATTAGAAGAGCCTCCTGCTGCCTTTTTCACCCAGAAGGAAAGGCTGGTTCCTGCCGGAGATTTGTCAAGCGGTGTTTCAATGTAGGTATCACTTTCCATAGATAGGGCTTTGCCGACTTTTCCTTCTGTGTAAGTTGCATGTTCAGCAGACACTGCATTGTATTTGTTCTTGGAAGCATCACTTCCGTCTTCTTTGTTAAAATTGTATTCTGCGTAAGTACTTCCCGCACTCTCAATTTCATGATACGGATTGGTGTTCGGAGCAGTGGAAACTTTTGCAGTGGTTGCTTTTACTTCGTTGTATGTCTTTGTGCCTTCGCCCCAGAGTTTTTCACTCAGTGCAGACATCGGCTGGTAGATACGGTCAAAGACATCATAGTCTGTGACACCGTTTCCTCTGGTATCGATGGAGTCATTCCACAGTGCGTAAGCACCACCGATCATCTGCGGATCACCGGCCGGAATCGTTGTATTTAAATTACCGCTTTTAAATACATTCGGTTTCCAGTTTGCATAGAGGCTTGCAGCATTCAGATAATCTGCATAGTATCCTGCTGCCGGAACGATATATACATTGGAGTCCAGAGAGTTGATCAGTTCAAAGCCAAGATTGTACATTTCCGTAGGATCTGCCCAGTCTTTGCTCCATACATTGATCTCCACACCATCGCCGCGGACTTCTGTATCAGACTTGATTCTGGTAAGACCGCCCCACATACGCATTTTTCGGTTTTTGGACTTCATATAATCATCCATTTCATTTACAAAATTGCGGTACAGGGTTGCATCGTCTTCGTACTCATCCGCACCGATATGTACGGTTGTCTGTTCATCGAAAACAGGATTTTCTCCATCAATATAATCGGAGAAGATATTTTTTGCCAGCTGCGTGGATTCCGGTTTGGAAAGATCCAGATGATCTGTCAGTGGACGTTTCCAATTGCTGGAATTCATTTTCTTTAAAGCACAGTTCTGGAATGTTTTTGTAAATGCCAGTGCGTGTGCCGGTACATCGATTTCCGGAACGATATTGACACCGATCGTTCTGGAATCTTTGATCAGGCTGCGGAACTGATCTTTTGTATAATACAGATCGGTTGCTGTCGCAGTTTTACCTTCATCATTTTTTACAGAAGATTCCAGACGGAAAGCAGCGTAGGCCTTTGTAAAGCTGTTCTGCATCGTAGTCTCCGCATTGGTATCCCAGTAGTCCTCAAGGAAGATCAGGTTATCATTCAGATGTACCTGTAAGTCATTCATCTTGTACCAGGACATTGTTGCCGCAACATCTTTTACGGTCTGAAGCTCGGTTGCTTTTCGTCCGACATCCAGGATCACACCTCTGACTTTGTATTTTGGATAGTCTCTGGTTGTTCCTTTCGGAATCGTCGTTTTGTTCTGCTTCAGAATCTGCAGGAAGGTTCTGGTTGCCCAGTAAGCACCTGTTGCAGTCTCGGATTCTGTTTTAATGGAATCTCCGATCTGTGAAAGATAACCTTCGTCTTTCAGGCCTTTTCCTTTTGCTGTCAATGCAAAATAAAAATCTCCTGCTTTCACATCGCTTTCACTTCCATATACAACGGAAATATCGTTTCCGACAATGTCTTTATAATCTGCTGCAAATGTTTCTGCCATGGAAGAAAGTGTATCTTTGTCAGCAGCATTGATCACGATGCGTGAGTTTTTCGAGATGGTGAAATTGCCGGTAGCACCTGCCCACTCTGCCAGTTCCGGAAGAACGGCAGGTTTTGCATTCTCATCTGCGGTCGCTGTATGCGTTCCAGGAACGGTGATTGCAATCTCTTTTTTTGTTACCTTGTTGTTCTGATCGGTAACTTTAAATTCAACAGAAACGGTCTTATCTTCCAGAGGCTGATAAATGGTTCCGTCTGTGTCGATGATCTGTTCATAGTCTGCATAGGCTTCTACTTTTCCGCCCTCTACGGTCGGAAGATTCAACTTTTTGTCTCCTGCTTTTACAGTCAGATTGTTCAGAGCATCCCAGACTTCACTGCCGCTGCTCTGTTTTTCTCCATAAACTTCAAATTCATAGATGGAAACTGTTTTCCAGGTAATGCCTTCTGCGGTTGGGTTAAACGTATTGATGCGGACACGGATATATCTGGTCTGCACCGGATTATCCAGATTGATGATCTGATCTTTTTCCGCAGGAGCAGAAGTAAAAGTTTTTACCGCTTTCCATGTGCTTCCGTCTTCGGAAGTTTCGATTGCATAATTGGTTGGATTTCGTCTCTCCCAGGTGATGATAACACTGTTTACAGTCTTGACTTCACCAAGATCCATGGCCAGCCAGTGCGGATTGCTCTCACTTGCATCACGTTCTTCACTTGCCCAGCGGGAAGTTTTTGTTGTTGCATCTCCGTCTTTTGCCTTTTCCGGACCAAATGCCGATGTTTCACTTCCAGATGCGGTTGCTGTTGCAGTCAGTGCATAATTCACAGAAGCTGCCTTTACTGTACCAATTGCCGATGCCGGCAACAGGCTGAATACCATAGCACCTGAAAGCAAGAAACTCATGATTTTATGTCTTGTTTTCATTTTCATTCTCCCTTCTTTAGAAAATAGACAATACCAGAAAAATAGTTTTGCATAATTCAAAACGGTTTTTGTTTAATATGCACAAACTATTCTCAGATAAGCATAGCATATTTTTGACTTTTCCGTCAAGCTGTGACCGTATTTCTTTTTCTTTTTGTACTATACGGATCATTTCTTTTGATAAACAGCTTTTTTGCTGATCCCGGCTTTTTGCAGATTCTTTTTCAGTTTTTTCAATGTCCTTGCAGAAATTTTTTTGGGTACGGTTATCTTTATCTTTCTGGAAGTACCTGCCAGTGCTTTTGCTTTGATTTTTATGGATTTTGTTCCCTTAAGTGTAATATTCTTTAAATTTTTGCATCCGGAAAAACTGTTTGCACCGATGGAAATGATATTTTTTCCGATAGTCAGAGTGATGATCTTTTTGTTGTTTTTAGCGGCATTTTTCCGGACGGAAGTAACTTTGAAAGAAAATCCGTTGATCTTCACTTCGGATGCAATGGTAATCTTGCGTTTTTTGCCGGTTATTTTCGTTACTTCCGCTGTTCCGCCTTTTGCGGAAGTTTTTGTAACAGTATAGTGGACACCATTTAATTTTTTCACACTGCCAACAGAAGGAATCTTTTGCGATGGTCTGGTGTTGCCGCTTTCCGGTGTTTCCGGTCTGTCAGATACAGAAGGTATCCTGTTTTCCGTATCCGGTGTTTCCGGTTCCTTTCTCTTTGGCTTTTCTGTTACAGTTACTTTGCATACAACTGTCTCATTGCTGCCAAATTTTACCTGGATCGTTGCACTTCCGGCACTGTGTGCGGTCACAACACCCCTTTCATTTACCGTTGCCACGGAAGGATCACTGCTGACAAACGTTGCTTTTCCGCGGTCTTCCGGTGTAAGGGAAGTGTTTCGAAGAAACACTGCCTGATCCCCGACTTTTAAATTCAGGGTTTCTTTGTCTTTCTGATTTTCAAGCATGACATCTGCAAGAGCGATCTGTTCTGATCCGTTTTTGCCGTCTGCACAGAATTTTAAAATCTTTACGCCGGTGATATCCAGATAAACGGAAATGGCATTGTCACTTCCATTAAATGGAACAGAAGTGTAAAGCAACGTTCCGTCGCCGTAAATCTGTACTGATGCATCAGAAGTTCCTTTTTTATTCATACCGATCCATAAGGAGAGTGCATCGCTGTTCAGCCCTGAGATATCCCAGACGGCAGTATCACCGGATCTCATGCCAATTCCCTTTTCAAAGGTTCGTTCTTTTTCGTTTGTTTTCAGTGTGATCGCTGTCCCGTCGGCATTTGCGTTTTCTTTTACCGTGTTTCCATTTTCGTCAGGCGTCTGATAAAGATCACTGAGATACGTATGTTTGTCGTAGATACTGTATTTTTCATAAAGAGAAAACTGAGCTGCGGAAATATAGGTATCTGCAGGGGTTCCGGCCGTGGAAAGTGCACGGATGCGGATTCTTCTTACATCTGCAAGATCCAGAGAAACACTTTTTTCTGTCCGGTTATTTGCCCAGGTATTGTCTGCCAGAGGGATAATCTGGAAATCATCACCATCTTCTGTCTGACTGTAGGAAAGTTCATATTTCAAAATAATTCCGTTATTATTTCCGGTCTGTCTTGGAAGGTAAGTCAGTTTTCCGATATCCGTCTTTTGATCCAGAAGAATGGTGTAGGTATTGTTTTTATTGCCGGCAATATCTGCTTTTGTGCCGTTTCCATAATTGCTGTGCCATATAGTATCTTTTTTTCCGTCAACGGCCAGAGAAGCTTCTTCTCCCGGATGTTCACTGTCAGCACTTCCTTTTAAATGCTCCGATGCGATCTGTGTGTAACCATAAGACACTTCCGGTTTCTGCCCGATCAGAATACCGTAGCTGTTCCGATAATTGTCTGCTGCTGCCTGATCCAGTTTTTCATATGCAAGCAAAAGTGTTGTCTTTTCATTATGATATTTTTCTGAATCGGCGATCTCAGCCTTTGTGATATGGCTCATCAGAAAGGCAGAATACTGTTCTAAACTTTGCAGATAAACCTGCATCTGTTTTTCTTTGCTCCAGTCGTCCTGCATCAGGCCTTTGTCTGTCATACGGTAAGTGGCAGTCTGGTCAGCTGCTGCAAGCTGATATTCTTCTAAAGACTCGCCGGTGTAGGAGCTTACAAAACGCTGTCTTCCTCTTGCCTCTCGGTGATAGAGAATCAGCGTGGAACCTGTTTTAAAATCGATCTCAAAGTTTCCGCCATCTGCTTTTTCATTCGCCTGCAAAGACTGGTTCAAAAGCTCATTTCCATCCGGATCAAGTACACGGATGCTGATGTAAGTACCATCCAGATAAAAATGCGGTGTGGTACTATTCACCGTCCAGGTCAGTTTTTGCATGTTTGTATCAATCTTGACGGATGCTACGGATGCATCCCCAAGGCCAAGCATCTGAATCTGCATATCGTCTGCCAGCGGATTTCCGGTTTGTCTGGTATAGGAGACTGTTTTTGATACGTTTCCGGCGGATGCGATCAAATATTCGTTATCGTACTGATAAGCGGTTTCCTTTGGCAGCGGCATCTCAAGTTCATAGATACCGACCGGAAGTTCCAGCTGTATTTCACCTGAAGAAACAATCACTTCTTTTACAATCTTGCTGCCGTTTTTGATCCGGATCGTTTTGCCTTTGATCTGTGTCAGATCATCGATCTGAATATTCAAACGGACTTTGCTGGTATATCCGGTATCTGCCAGGTCATCGGTGCTTACCAGACTGTAGATGCCGTCCAGTCCAAGTGCTACCCTTGTTTTCTCACACGCAGCATCGTCCGGGATCAGTTCCTTGAGATAATAGATCATCGGCTTGTCCATCGCATAGACCTGATCGGCAATCCTTCCTGACGGGAGGATATGCCAGGATGCAAAGTAAGGAAGCACGTTATAATCCAGGCTGTCCAGACTTTCCGCAAGGGCGTCGGATGATCCCATTTTTTTGCCGGTTTTATAATAAACTTCCCGGTAATGAGAATGCATTGCGGAAACAGCCTGCTGCGGACCGAGTTTGTCCATGAGGTTGGTAAACATATAAAGGCTTACGTTGTAATGCCATGGATCGGATACAATATCGGCAAACGTATTGCTGGAAGCAAGGCTTTCTTTCATGCGGTTTCCAAGCTGTGCATAACGTTCACTTTTTGTGCCGGAAAACTCACCGAGCAGCCAGCCAAAGTCTTCAGCCGGTCGGTAAGTTGGCTCAAAATAATAACCGAGGATGTTGTTGGTTGTCTCTACGAACGGATTTTCCTGTGATGCGATCGCACCTTCATATCCATGACCAAATTCATGAAGCGAAATCCAGTCTTTCACCAGATAAGTCTGAAGACTTTTTCCGTTGTAGGCACTGTGGTCGGTCGTATAATAGGCCTGTCCGGCACCATGAGCATTTGCTTTGATGAAAAATTTCGCCCGGATATCCTGATTCCACGGATCTTCTGCATAATAGTCAAGACCGGAATAAGCATCGTACTGTTTTACAAAGGATGCATACCAGTCCAGCATTTCATCCAATGTTTTGAAACGGTAAACTTCTTTTTTGTTGCCATAGGAAGAGTTCAGAATGTTATTTCGGTCACAGATCGGAACAAGGAACGTTGCGGCACTTCCCTCTATGATCGCAAATGGTGCCTGGCTTTTATCCCAAGAATCAAAAAATGCCTGCTGGGAATCTCCGTAGCGATAATATGGGATTTCTTTCAGATCGTCGGTCCATCGGTATTCGATAACCGGCTGAACGGCCGTATTTTTCGGTGTTGTGATAAACGGCACGCTGTCGGCACTTTCTTCTCCATTATCACCGGTGAACGTATTGGATAAAGTCACCCAGCTGCCATCTTTTGGAATGGTCGCGGAAGACTCTGTCTGCGAATCATCGTTTTTAAACTGAACAGTAAGATCCTGCTGAAATTCCTCTGCATTGACGATACGGATCTGAAGACTGCTCCCATGCGGCATCCACAGTCCGAGATTCTGACGGTCGTGATAATAGCCGCGGTTGAACCCGATCCCGGTCAGATGTGATGCATCCGGAAGTGTATACAAAATACGCTGAATGCTTTTCTCTTCTTCAGATGCATTTCTATCCAGCACCGTAACCTGCGTATCGAGTGCAGCAGTATGCTGATCCGAATCGGTTACACTTCGGGAGAGCACATAAGTTCCTGTTTTGGACGTATTGACACTTCCGCTGCTTTTGATCACGGACGTAAGATCGCCGTCCTCCTGGTCATCCGCAAGCATACGCTCCCAGTTCTGATCAGAAGTTTCTCCCTGATAAACCCAGGTTTTTGTGACACCGGAAAGCTGAGGCATACGATAGGCATCATCCATCGCTTCTGCTTTTGTTCCAAGCATCAGAAAAGCTGTTACAGCTGTCATGGCAGCCAGTTCCCACTTTTTCTTTTTCATATAAATAATATCCTCCTGTTTTTGTTTTCTTTGTCACTTTTCCCTCTTCAAAAGCACAAAGGATTTGTCTGATTTTAACATATGCTGTCATGGTATAGCAAGCTTTTCCAAAGAAATATTGTTCTTCTCCCGATAAAATGTTATGATAGTAAAAAATGTCGGGATCAAAAGTCAGAAACATCAATGTGCTTGCACAGGAGCGGTTTATGGCTTTAGGATCCGTACGGCATCTTTTGACTCAAACGTCTTAATATTCAGAAAGTGAGGAAATTGATATGGCACTTGACGGAACCGTCATCTCCTGCATGGCATGGGAACTGAACCATGCTCTTGCGGGCGGAAAAATCAACAAAATCGCACAGCCGGAAAAAGATGAGCTGATGCTTACTATAAAAAATAACCGTAAACAATACCGTCTCCTTGTTTCTGCCAGTGCGAGCCTTCCGCTGGTCTATCTGACAGATCAGAACAAGACCGGTCCTATGACTGCCCCGAATTTCTGTATGCTGCTGCGTAAGCATATCGGAAGCGGACGCATCCTCAGGATCTGGCAGCCTGGCATGGAACGTATCTTAAATATGGAGATTGAACATTTAAATGAACTGGGTGATATCTGCCGCAAGCTTCTGATCATCGAGCTGATGGGCAAGCACAGCAATATTATTTTTTGCCAGGAGGACGGCATGATCCTGGACTCCATCAAACATGTCTCCGCACAGGTCAGCTCCGTGCGTGAAGTCCTTCCGGGGCGGATGTATTTTATCCCGGAAACGCAACATAAGTACGATCCACAGACGATCACAGAAGAAGAATTTTTCAGCAGTGTCTGCCAGAAGCCGATGCCGCTCTCAAAGGCGATCTATACAACTCTGACCGGTATCAGTCCGCTGATTGCCGAAGAACTCTGCCACCGCAGCAACCTGGAGTCGGATCAGAGTGCAAATTCTTTTCAGGAGATCGAGCAGATCCACCTTTTCCATACCCTGAAACGGATGATGGAGGATCTTGAAACCCATGCTTTTACGCCGAATATTGTCTATGACGGAAAAGTTCCGCTGGAATATGCAGCCTTTTTGCTTACACAGTATCAGGACATGCACACGGAAACTTACGATACGATGTCAGAAGTCCTGGAAAGGTATTATGCGGAAAAGAATACGATCACACGCATCCGCCAGAAATCTTCCGATCTTCGCCGTATCGTCCAAACGGCACTTGATCGCAGCCGTAAAAAATACGATCTTCAGAAAAAACAGTTAAAGGACACGGAAAAACGAGATAAATTCCGCATTTACGGAGAACTTTTAAACACGTATGGATATGAAGCAGTACCTGGAAGCAGGGAACTTTCCGCAGTGAACTATTACACCGGTGAAACGGTAAAAATACCGCTCGATCCGACACTGACTGCACAGGAAAACGCCAAAAAATATTTCGACCGTTACGGAAAACTGAAACGTACCTACGAGGCACTGGAACATCTGATTAAAGAGACAAAAGAAGAGATCCAGCATCTGGAATCCATTTCCACAGCTCTTGATATTGCCCTGAATGAAGAAGATCTGGTACAGGTCAAAGAAGAACTGACACAGTACGGCTACATCCGCCGGAAATACACCGGAAAGCGTGTGAAGATCACATCAAAACCGTTCCACTATCTTTCTTCGGATGGTTATGATATCTATGTCGGAAAAAATAATTATCAGAACGAAGAACTGACCTTTAAATTTGCCACCGGAAACGACTGGTGGTTCCATGCAAAAGGTGCCCCGGGATCGCATGTCATTGTGAAAGCAGGTCAGGGGCTGCCGCCGGACCGTACCTTTGAAGAAGCCGCAAGGCTGGCTGCCTGGTATTCCAGCCACCGCGGTGCAGACAAGGTGGAGGTTGACTATGTCGAGAAAAAACAGGTGAAAAAAGTAAACGGCGGAAAACCGGGTTTTGTGATCTATCACACCAATTATTCCATGGTGATCGATTCTGATATCAGCGGTATCCGACAGATAAAAGAAAAATAACGCAAAAAAAGAAGCACTGCTGCATAGCTACTATGCCTCGGTGCTTCTTTTTCCAAAAAACAGTAACGGAATACTGATCAGAAACGGCAGATAATACGTTGCCATGCGATACAGGATCATTGCTGCACCGCAGACGGACTTTTCTGTCATAGAGCCAAACAGCATCAGAAAGACCAGTTCCGTCGAACCTGTGCCGCCGGAACTTGGGATCACTCCGATCAGCAGCTGCATGACGGATGAAAAAGCCAGACATTCCAGAACAGAAAGTGGCAGCCTTTCTCCGGTAACTGCAAAGATGGAAACCGCAGGAAGTGCATACAGACAGGTCATTTTTACTGCATTTCGAAAAATCAGTCCTATCCACTGCTGTTTATCTTTGATTACCACACTCCCGACTCTGGAAAAATCTTCCATCTGTGCAATTCCGGCTTTTGCCTTTTCTTTGATTTTTTCTTTTTTAATATGATCGCTGCAGCGAAGCAGCCAAGGTGCAAACTTCTGATTGATGCAGAACATGGTCAGAAAGAGCAGTATAGCAAAGCTGACCCCGAATCCTGTCAGCAGATAATTTTTCTCCAATCCCGAAACCTGAAAAAGAACCGTATGAAAAAAACAAAGCATCACTGCTGCATAGAGTACAATCGTCAGCTTATGTGATACATACTCCATCGTCAGGATTCCAAATGATTTCCCTGGTTTGATCTGGCTTTCCTGATACAGATCATAGATCTGGGCCGGTTTCGTCCCCGCCGCAAAGGTCGTAACATTAAAAAACACCACCATATATGCCAGGCGGATGGCCTGCCACAAGGTACATTTTTCACGGTTTTTCACAATCATATAATGAAGTACCCAGCCATCCAGCAGTATATAAAGATTGCCGAAGATCACAAGGATCAACAGGGCTTTTTTGTCTGCCTGGAAAAGCTGGGTTTTGATTTCACCTAAGGAATCATGAAAAATCAGGTATAAAACCAGTATCAGAAACAATGTTGCCAGAATGGCTGTTATAAAATGTTTCTTTTTATTTTTCATATCCAAAATCTATGCTGTAAAAACAGCTGTGCAAATGTTTTATTTTGCTACGATGTTTACAATCTTCTTCGGAACATAGATCTCTTTGATAATGTTTCCGGAAAGTTTGTCACCGAGAACTTCTTTTGCTTTTGCGATCGCATCTTCTTTGCTGATGTCAACCGGAATGGAAATGACTGCTTTTGTCTTTCCATTTACCTGCACCGGAATTTCGACTTCGTCATCTTTCATTGCTTCTTCATCATGAGCCGGCCATTCGTGGTGGAATACAGAATCCGTATGACCCAGTTCCTCCCAGAGCTCTTCTCCCATATGCGGTGCAAATGGTGCCAGAAGCAGAACGGCTGCTTCCAGAGTCTCTTTGTCCATGCCGCCTTCTTTCTTGGCGATCGCGATCAGGTTGTTGTTGCACTCCATGAAACCGGAAATAACCGTATTCAGGCTGAAGC
The DNA here is from genome assembly GCF_018783905.1 of Ruminococcus sp. MCC718. Lineage (NCBI taxonomy): Bacteria > Bacillati > Bacillota > Clostridia > Eubacteriales > Oscillospiraceae > Ruminococcus > Ruminococcus sp. MCC718. The sequence goes on along the minus strand of NZ_WQNP01000003.1, from coordinate 60,490 downwards.
CCTCCAGACGGGTTGTGATCATGTGGATCATCTTATGGCGTGCTTTGATCATTTCTTTGCTTGCTTTGATATTTTTATCTTTGTTGTCCATAACCAGGTTCCAGAAACGAGACAGGAAACGGTATACACCTTCGATACCGCGGTCATCCCACTCTGCATCCAGTTCCGGCGGACCTACAAACAGTTCGTACATTCTCAGAGAATCACAGCCGTAATCGCGTACCAGATCATCCGGAGAAATGACATTTCCTTTGGACTTGCTCATCTTGATACCGTTCTTACCGGTAATCATACCCTGATTGAACAGTTTGTGGAACGGTTCGTCAAAATCGATCACTCCGATATCGTACAGGAACTTGGTATAGAAACGAGAGTACAGAAGATGCAGTACAGCATGCTCTACACCGCCGATGTACATATCTACCGGAAGGTACTTGTCTGCTTTTTCTTTGGATACCAGTTCATTATCGTTATGTGGATCTACATAACGCAGGAAATACCAGGAAGAACCTGCCCACTGCGGCATGGTGTTTGTCTCACGTTTTGCGGCGGCACCACATTCCGGGCATTTGCAGTTTACCCAGTCTTCGATCGCTGCCAGCGGTGATTCGCCGGTACCGGTCGGTTCGTAGGATTCTACATCCGGCAGACGCAGCGGAAGCTCTTCTTCCGGAACCGGAACGTTTCCGCATTTCGGGCAGTGTACGATCGGGATCGGTTCACCCCAGTAACGCTGACGGGAGAATACCCAGTCACGCAGTTTGTAGTTTACGGTCTTGCGTCCGATACCCATCTTCTCGATGATATGCGGAGCTTCTTTTTTCAGGACTGCGGATTCCATACCGTTCCAGTCGCCGGAATTGATCATGGTTCCGGAAGCTTCGGTATAAGCTTCTGCCATGTTTTCAATTGCTTTGCCGTCTTTTGCGATAACCTGGATGATCGGGATATCAAATTTTTTAGCGAACTCAAAGTCACGGTCATCATGAGCCGGTACACACATGATCGCACCGGTACCGTAATCTGCCAGTACATAGTCGGACAGCCAGATCGGAACCTTTGCTCCGTTCAGCGGATTAGTCGCATAGCTTCCGGTAAATACACCGGTCTTTTCCTTATCCTGCATACGGTCCACGTTGGATTTCATGGATGCTGCATAGATATAAGCATCAACGGCTTCTTTCTGATCCGGTGTTGCAAGACCTGCTGCCAGTTTGTGCTCCGGAGCCAGTACCATGAAAGTTGCACCGTGAAGGGTATCCGGTCTTGTCGTATAGACTGTGATCTTTTCATCTTTTCCTTCTACCGGAAAATCTACTTCTGCACCGTAAGATTTGCCGATCCATTCAGTCTGCATTTTCTTTACTTTTTCCGGCCATTCCAGCTTGTCCAGGTCATTTAACAGACGGTCTGCATACTTTGTGATACGCAGCATCCACTGACGTAAGTTTTTCTTGGTGACCGGTGTGCCGCATCGCTCGCAGCAGCCGTTTACCACTTCTTCGTTTGCCAGACCTGTCTTACAGGAAGGACACCAGTTGATCGGAAACTCCTTTTCGTATGCAAGCCCTTCTTTGAACATTTTTACAAAGATCCACTGTGTCCATTTGTAGAAGTCCGGATCCGTGGTATTGACTTCACGATCCCAGTCATAAATAGCTGCGATCTCGTTGATCTGACGTTTGATGTTGGAAATGTTCTTTGCGGTGGAGATGGCCGGATGCTGACCGGTCTTGATTGCATAGTTCTCTGCCGGAAGACCGAATGCATCCCATCCCATCGGATGGATCAGGTAATATCCCTGCATCATTTTGTAGCGGCTCCATACATCGGAGATCACATAACCTCTCCAGTGACCTACGTGAAGACCATTTCCTGACGGATACGGAAACATATCCAGACAATAATATTTCGGCTTTTTGCCATCATCGACATTTACCGGATTTTCTTCCCATTTCTGACGCCATTTTTTTTCAATGGCTTTATGGTTATAAGGCACTGCCATTTTCTTTTCCTCCTGAAAGTTAAATTCTTATAAATAATTAAAACTATCTGTTATTTTACCCCAATATATTCGCTTTTGTCAATAGATGGCAAAAAAGTGAATTGACGCAAAAATCAGAATGAACTATAGTAATATCAGGGACAAAACGAAGCATTTGCTGCCCGGGATTGTCCGAAGTATGATAAAGGAGTTGTTTCTATTATGAGTCCACAAATCAGAAGATCTGTTTTTTCCTGGAAAAATCTGGTCGCTGCTTTTCTCTGTACCCTTGGCATTTTTTCCATGGCGATCGTCTTTACCCTGCATTTTCGCCCTCTTTATTATTTTGACATCGATCATCTTGATATTCCTGCCACGAGTGGTTATTCAGAGGAAGTGATCCGCAGAAATTACGATGAGCTGATCGACTATAATTCCATTTCTGGTCCATCCAGGCTTACATTTTCAGACTTTATGATGTCAGAAGAAGGTGAGATTCATTTTGAAGAGGTGAAACGTATTTTCCTGAATATCGAATACGCTTCCTTCGTCCTGGTCCCGCTTACGCTTCTGCTGACCGCATGGCAGATCCGAAAGAAAAATGCTCCCTTCTTTGCCGTTTTATCCGCATTTCCGACGTTCCTTGTGTTGATCGTCGGCTCGCTTGTCGCTTTGAACTGGGATTTTTGTTTTGTACTGTTCCATAAGATCCTGTTCCGCAACGATTACTGGATCTTTGACCCGGCGTGCGATCCGGTCATCACGATCCTGCCGGACGCTTACTTTCTTCACGCCGCCGCTTTGATCCTGCTGTGCGTTCTTGCGGCAAGTCTTTTCTCTTTGCTGCTCTTCCGTCTGCTTCGCAGAAAGATCAGCAATAGTGCGAAATGATCATCTGAAGGCTCTTTCTTCCACGGTATTCATTGACAGATGGATAATAGATGAAAGAAAGGGTCACTGCATTTTCCTGCCCCTGGAAACATTTTTCTGTTTCGGATTCTCCGTATTTCTGCATAATATAAGTCAGAATCTGTTCGATGTCACCAAAATACAGGGCATCCATGACGGTGCCATGCTGACTTCGCACCTGCATTTTCAGCGTGTTTCTGTTCTTTCCTAAAATCCGCATACTTAAAATATTTAGATTTTTTTCGGCAAACAAAGGCTTTTCATTTCCTTTTCCAAATGGTTCCAAAACAGAGAGTTCCTCGATCAGATGTTCGGTGACATAGCCGATCGGCATCGGTACATCGATCGTGATCTTCGGGATAAAATCTTCTTCTGTCAGTGTGGTATGCTCATTTAAAAAAGTACGGAATTTTTCCACATTTTCTTTTGGAAGCGACAGTCCGGCTGCCATCGGATGTCCGCCGTATTTTGTGTAAAGCTCTTTGCATTTTGACATTTCTTCAAACATGGAATAGGCCTCGATCGAACGTCCAGAGCCTTTGACACCGTCGATGCTGTCCGTTAGAACGAACACCGGTTTGTTGTAGCGTTCCCGGATACGCCCGGCGATGATCCCGGCCAGGCTTTCATGGCAGTCCGGAAGATAGACAACCAGGACTTTATCCTGGCTTCTGCCCTCTTTTTCAATCCACTCTATGGCTTCTTCTGCCCCCGTCTGTGTCATATCTTTTCGCTCGTCATTAAGTGCTTTCAGTTCAGCAGCCATCACATCTGCCTTTGCCCTGTCTTTCTGAAGCAGCAGGTTCAGAGAGCGTTTTGCAGTGTCCAGTCTTCCGCCAGCGTTGATGCACGGTCCCAGTACAAACCCGATATGGTAGGATTTGATCTCTTTTTCTTCCAGTCCGCAGGCACGGATCAGGGATGCCATCCCGACATTCTGTGTATGGTTCAGCCGCTTTAAACCTTCTTTGACCAGGATCCGATTTTCCCCGATCAGATCCATGACATCCCCGACGGTTGCAAAACCGGCAAACTCCAGAAATTCTTCCGTTTCTTCTTTTGGGATACCATAAGCTTCATAAAGACAGCAGATCACTTTATAGGCAACGGCTGCACCGCATAAGTGCTTGAACGGATAAGGGCAGTCTGCCTGCCTTGGATTGACTACGGCATCCGCAGGCGGTATTTCTTCCTGTACTTCGTGATGGTCGGTGATCAGAATGGTCATGCCAAGACTTTTGGCCAGTTTTGTCTGTTCCACAGCTGCAATTCCATTGTCACAGGTCAGAATGGTATCGACTCCTTCTTCATATGCATAGCGGATCAGGTGTTCGTTGATGCCATAGCCGTCTTTCATACGGTCCGGGATCTCCACATCTGCATTGGCATGACAGCGACGCAGTCCTCTCAGCAGAATAAAGGAGGCATTCACGCCATCAATATCATAATCGCCGATGATACGGATTTTTTTCTGTTCTTTTATTTTAGACATCAGAATCTCTACCAGTTTATCTGCATCTTTCAGCAGATGCGGATCATAAAAATCTTCTTTTGTTCCGTAAAGATACTGCCGGATTTCCGGTTCACCTACAATATCACGGTTTCGGATCAGCCTTGCAGTCACCTGGTCGATCCCGAATTTTTCTGCTATTGCCTGAAAATCGGCACGCTTTGCAGAGACAACCCATTTTTCCATAGTAAAAGTCCTTTCTGAAAAAAAGATGCCCTTTCGCCGAACAGAGGGAAAGAGCATCTTTTTTATTTTGAAGAAGCAGAAAACTTATTTGTTTTTGCTTTTGAATTTGGTTTTCAGTATATACCACAGCGGACCGGAAATGCATACAGAAGAGAATGCACCGGCAACGATACCAACAATCAGAGGTGCTGCAAATTCACGGATCGACGGAACACCGAGAATGAACAATGCTGCGATCGTGATGAACGTTGTCAGAGAAGTATAGATACTTCTTGTAAGAGTCTGTGTGATACTTCTGTTTACGATCTCTTTAAGTGCTTCGTCACTGTGTTTCTTTGAGTTACCCAGGTTCTCGCGGATACGGTCAAAGATAACAATAGATGCGTTGATAGAGTATCCGATGATCGTCAGCATGCAGGCAATAAATGTATTACCGACAGAGATTCTGGCGATCGCATAGAATGCCAGCACGATCAGTACGTCGTGGAGCAGAGCCAGAACGGCACTTGCACCGAAACGGATATCTTTGAAACGCAGCCAGATGTAGATCAGCATGCAGATAGCTGCAATGATAACCGCAACGATTGCATCCTGACGCATTTCATTACTTACGGTAGAAGAAATGCTTTCTGCGGTGATTGTGGATTCATCCACACCAAATTTTTCATTCAGTTTCTGGCTAAGCTCGGTTCTCTCATCCAGAGACAGTTCTCTTGTCTTGATGATAACCTGATTGGAACCGCTTACCTTGGTAGCCTGGATATTTGCATCGCCGGTTACTTCCTGTACAACCGGTTTTACTTTTTCATCGATCTCTTCGATGGAGTAATCTTCGTTGAAGGTTACGTTTGTAGAAGTACCGCCCATAAACTCAAGGCTGTAGTTCAGTGCTTTTCCACTGCCCTGGCTGTGGATCAGCATGGCAACCGGACCGGAGATCATGCATACGATCGCGATTGCAAAGAATACCTTCTTATGTTTCAGGAAATCAATGGTGTTATGTTTTTTCGGGCATCCATAATATTTCACATCCTGGAATCCGAGAGCATAAAATGCCTTTGCCAGATATCTGGAGATAACCAGTGCGGAGAACATGGACAGGATGATACTCATTGCCAGTGTGTATGCGAAACCTTTTACAGAACCGGTTCCCATGATGCCCAGCACGATCGCTGCGATCAGGGTTGTGATATTTCCGTCCAGGATTGCAGACAGAGCTTTTTTGAAACCGATATCGATCGCACTTTTCACGGATTTACCGGCTGCGATTTCTTCACGGATACGTGCATAGATGATAACGTTTGCATCGACCGCCATACCGATACCAAGGATGATACCTGCGATACCCGGCAGAGTCAGTGTGATATCAAATGCATTTAAAGTAACCAGTGTCAGTACGGTGTACAGCAGCAGAGAGATCGCTGCAACAACACCTGGCAGCAGGTAAACAACCATCATAAAGATGCAGACAAGTGCCAGACCGATCGCTCCTGCTTTTAAGCTGGTGGAAATTGCGGCTTCCCCAAGCTGAGCACCTACAACGTTGGAACGCAGCTCCTGCAGTTCTAGGGACAGAGAACCGATACGGATGGAAGAAGCCAGATTTTCTGCTTCCTGTGCATCTGCCATACCGGTGATGACAGCAGAACCGTCTGTGATCGCACTCTTTACGGTCGGAGCACTGATGACATCTCCATCGTATACAATATAGATGGATTTGCCGATATTTTCTGAAGTTGCAGTTGCAAAGGCTGCGGCACCTGCACTGTCAAACTCCAGTTTTACAACGTTCTCATTGTTTTTCAGGTTATCCTGCTGAACGCCTGCTTCTGCGGATGCGACCTGGCTTCCGTCTACGACAACAGTGCCGTCTTCCAGCTGGAACTGAAGGGAACCTGGTTTGCCAAGTTCTTCAAGAATGGTATTTGCATCGGATACACCAGGGATTTCGATGTTGATACGGTTAGTACCTTCCTGGTAAACCTGTGCTTCTGTGCTGTAGCCGTCAACACGCTGCTGCAGCTTGTAAATCGTGTCTTTCATATCTTCGGCAGACGGATTTTCATCACCCACTACCTCATACGTGATACTTACACCGCCGGACAGGTCCAGACCAAGTGTGATGTTTTTGGCAGCTCCCGTTCCGGTAGGTCCGAAGCCGACAGCTGTGGTGTAGGTCAAAAGCCCAAGAAACAGGGCAATCGCAACGACTACACCAATCGCTTTGTTCTTTTTCATGTTTCTTAATTCTCCTTTTCCTCGGCAGCGAGTGCTGCCTTTATCATGATCGCGCATTCGATACGCTTCCGCTGCAATTCACATCCGATATCATATGCATCGTTGATGGATTTGTGGAAATTCCAGGAATTCGCCGCACATCCGCCGCTGCAGTAGAATTTTGCAAAACAGTTTTTGCACTTTTCTTTTGCATAGACATTGCAGTTTTTAAACTCAGCCTGGATCTGTGGTGTTTTGATACCTTCCTCCACATTTCCCATCAGGAACTGTTCTTCCCCGACGAACTGATGACACGGATAAAAATCACCCCACGGTGTGACAGCGAGGTATTCTGTTCCGGAGCCGCATCCGGAGAGACGTTTGTAAACGCATGGACCTCCCGTCAGGTCTATCATAAAATGGAAGAAATTGAATCCCCTTCCTTCCTTATGACGCTTGATCATTTCCTTTGCCAGTCTGTCATATTCTTCGCAGATTGCCGGAATATCTTCTTCCCGCAGTGCGTACTCCTCTTCCGGCTGAGCAACAACCGGCTCCACGGAGATCTGTTTGAAGCCCAGATCTGCCAGATGCAGGACATCGGATGCAAAATCCAAGTTGTGTCTGGTAAAGGTCCCTCTTACATAATATTTATCCTGATGTCTGCTCTCCGCAAATTTTTCAAATTTCGGGAGAATCAGGTCATAGCTTCCTTTTCCTTTGCGGAACGGACGCATGTAGTCGTGTACTTCTTTTCTGCCGTCGATGCTGAGTACGACATTTGCCATCTCACGGTTACAGAACTCCATAACCTCATCGTTTAACAGAACGCCGTTTGTAGTCAGTGTAAAACGGAAATTTTTGTTATGGATCTTCTCCTGCTCTCTTCCGTATGCAACCAGGTCTTTTACTACCTGCCAGTTCATCAGCGGCTCCCCGCCAAAGAAATCCACTTCCAGATTTCTTCTGCTTCCGGAATTTGCGATCAGGAAATCCAGTGCTTTTTTGCCGACTTCGTAGCTCATCAGGGCACGACGGCCATGATACTCACCTTCTTCTGCAAAGCAGTAACGACAGGCGAGGTTACAGTCGTGAGCAATGTGCAGGCAGAGTGCCTTCACAACAGTCGGACGGTTTTTAAATGCGTCGATTGCATTTTCATAGATATCTTCGGTAAACAGTGCCCCGGCTTCTTCCAGTTCATGACATTCTTCCAGTGCTTCTTCGATCTCTGCCGGAGCATAGCTGTTCGCAAGTGCTTTTAAGATCTCTTCTTTTGATTCTTTTTTTTCGAGGTATGGCAGTACATCGTACACCACATCATCTACGATATGTACGGAACCGCTGTTTACATCCATAACGATGTTAAAGCCGTTGCTTTTATATTGATGGATCAACCCGTAATCCCCTTTCAGTTCTCCAGACGCTAAGAAACAGCGAGCAAGATGCCCGCTGCTTGCTTGTATGTCCTGTTATTATTTATTGCTTTCGCAGCTCTGATTTCCTACGGTGCAGGATGTCTTACATGCGGACTGGCAAGATGTCTGACATTCGCCGCATCCGCCTTTCTTTACTGTGTTCTGCAGACTTTTGGTATTTAATGTCTGAATATGTTTCATATTATCGCCTCCTTATCTTCGCTTACGCGGAAATTTAATTAGATTATAACATAATGTTCACAATAGTAAAAGCATTTTTTTTACAATAACACAACTTTTTCACAAATCCATGTTATAATAAGACACAATCATAGGATCGGCAACTGCGATCCGCATCCATTTTAATACAGTCGAAAGGAATAATTTAACTATGAAAAAGAAAGTTGCAACAGCTGCCATTGCAGCAATGACCATGACATTTCTGGCAGGGTGTTCTTCCAGGGGCACTTATGCCAAATACCTGACACTTGGCGAATACAAAGGTCTGAGCGTCACCAAAGTAAAAACGGAAGTAACCGATGACGATGTGGAGGCTGAGATTGAAAGTGCCCTGGATGAAAATGCGGAGTATACGGATGTAGACCGTGCCGCAAAAGACGGCGATCAGGTAAACATTGACTTCGACGGAAGCATTGACGGAGAAGCATGGGATTCGGATACCGACTACGATCTGGTGATCGGTTCGGAGGATTTCCAGCCAGAGTTCGAAGAACATCTGATCGGTGCAAAAGCCGGCGATACACTGGAATTTACAATCACGCTCTCGGATGATTACGATGGTGATTACGCCGGAAAAGATGCAGATTTCAAAGTAACGGTCAATGCGGTGCAGGAGATCAACGTTCCGGAACTGAATGACGATTACTGCAAGAAGTACACCGACTATGATACCGTTGATGAATACCGTGCCGGTGTCAGAAAAGAGCTGGAAGAATATTATGATGAGACAAACACCGAGACGGCCCAGAATGATCTGCTCTCCCAGATCCTTGAAAACTCCAAAGTTTCCGGTTATCCGCAGGATCTCTACGATAAATGCAAAGAAGAATATGATGCCAACAACCAGATTCTTGCAGACATGTTTGGTACCGATGTCTCTGACATTGCAGGCTCCGAAGATGACGTCAAGAGTGCCGTAGAAGAAATGGTTTATACGGAAATGCTGACGACCGCGATCGCAGAAAAGGAAAATATCGCCGTTTCGGATGATGAATACACCGACTACGTCAACTCCGTCTATGAGGAGAGCGGCTACACTTCCGCAGAAGAATATGAAGAAGATTACACCAAAGACGAGACAGTAAATACCATCCTCTATAATAAAGTCATGGATTTTCTGATGCAGAATGCAACCGTTACAGAAGTTTCTGAGGATGAGTACTATGAAGAAGATACCGAGATGGATGAGGAAGCGTACGATACCGAAGAAATCACGGAAAATGAGACAGATGCCGAAGATTTGGAGATGACAGAGTAATGTCCCAAAAAAAGAAAAGTATGTTGTTATTTCTGGTAGTTGCCCTCCTTCTTGTCCTGTCGCTTGTGGCTGTCTTTTTTCTGAACAGCCACAACGAACAGGGCGAGATCGCCCGTATTTATCAGGACGGTAAGCTGATCCGCGAAGTGTCACTGACCGATGTTGCCAGTCCTTATGAATTTCAGGTGGAGGCTTCGGATGGCGGCTACAACCTGATCCGGGTAGAAAAAGGGGCAATCGGCATCAAAGATGCCGACTGCCCGGACAAAATCTGCCAGCAGAGAGGCATGGTGTCGGATACCGGATATCCGGTCACCTGCCTGCCCCACAAGCTGGTTATTCAAATTGAACGCCTTACTGCCGCCTCCGATGGTATCGATGCGGTCGTGCAGTAAGAATCCTACTCTTCTCCCGCTCTTGCAGCGATCTCCTTATCCATGATATCTTTCGGTGCCTGCTCATAGCGTGCAAACTCATATGCGAAATCGCCGCTTCCACCTGTCATGGAACGTAACGTTGTGCAGTAGCCGTAAAGCTCCATCATCGGGATGTCCGCTTCTACGATCTGATTGCCTTTATGATCTGGATTCATGCCAAGCACACGGCCACGGCGTTTGTTCAGATCACCCATCACGTCTCCGGTAAATTTATCCGGAACGGTGACTTTCAAAGATGCGATCGGCTCCAGCAGTACTGGTGATGCCTCAAGGAATCCTTTTTTAAATGCCTGAATGGATGCGGTCTTGAATGCCATTTCAGAGGAGTCAACCGGATGATAGGAGCCATCATAAAGAATGGCTTTTACACCGACAACCGGGTAACCTGCCAGAGGTCCCTTTAATACAGCTTCCTGGACACCTTTTTCTACAGCCGGGAAGTAGTTCTTCGGAACGGCTCCGCCGACCACTTCCTGTTCGAATGCATAAGGTGTTTCCAGATCTCCCAGCGGCTCAAAACGCATCTTGACGTGACCATACTGTCCATGTCCGCCGGACTGCTTTTTGTATTTAGCTTCCACATCGGCACTCTTGCGGATCGTCTCACGGAATGCAACCTTTGGTCTTTCCAGTTCAATCTCGATCTTGTACTTCGTGAGCAATTCGCTCTGAATCATCTCAAGATGCTGGTCGCCCATACCATAGAGCAGTGTCTGACGGTTCTCAGAATCATTGACCACTTTCATTGTCAGATCTTCGTGGGAAATCTTCTGAAGTGCCTGAGCTACTTTATCCTCGTCCCCTTTGTTTTTTGCACGGTAGCGTTTGTAAGTATATGGAATGGAAACTTCGATCTTGCCGTAACGGATCGGTGTTGCCTTAGTAGAAAGGGTATCGCCGGTACGTGCCTTGTCGAGTTTGGCGATCGCCCCGATGTCTCCGGCATGAAGCTCTGGAATCTCGATCGGTTTGCTTCCTTCAAATACATACAGCTTATTCAGCTTCTGTTCTACATCTTTGTCAATATTGAAAATGACATCATCACTCTTGATAACGCCGGATTTCACTTTGATCATAGAATATTTTCCGATGAACGGATCGACGATCGTCTTAAATACCTGTGCGGATTTTGCTTTTGCAAAATCATAATTTGCTTCAAAAATCTCGTTTGTCTTTGTATTGATGCCGGCTACACTGCGTTTGTCCGGACTTGGGAAATACTGAACAATGTCATCTAAAAGATTTGCCACGCCGCGGAGCTGAACCGGTGAGCCCATCGCTACCGGAACGATATCGCCGCTGGAAACGTTCTGTGTCAGTGCCATCATGATCTCATGCACGGAGAACTCTTCTCCTGCAAAATAGCGATCCATAAACTCTTCGCTTGTCTCTGCAACTGCTTCCAGCAGAGTTTCTCTATATTTTTCAAGATATTCATCCAGATATTCAGGAATCGGACATTCTTCTTTCTGGCCTTTTTCCAGCCATTTTCTTCCTGCTTTCTTTACTACGTTGACATATCCTGTAAATTTCTCATTCTCACGGATCGGGAAGTGGATCGGTGCGATCTTCTTTCCGAACTGTTCCGTCAGATCTTCGGTGATCTTTCGGAAACTTGCATTGTCAAAATCCATATTTGTGATAAAAATCATGCGTGGGAGACTGTATTTCTCACACAGAGCCCATGCCTTCAAAGTACCAACTTCTACGCCGTTCTTTCCGTTTACAACGATCACGGCTGCATCTGCTGCCGCTGCTGCTTCTTCTGCTTCTCCTACAAAATCAAAATAACCAGGTGCATCCAGAATGTTCACCTTTACATCGCCCCAGGCGATCGGTACTAAAGAAGTGCTGATCGAGAATTTTCTCTTGATCTCTTCTTTGTCAAAGTCACTGATGGTATTACCGTCCGTCACATTTCCCAGTCTGCTTGTGATACCGCCAAGATACGCCATGGCTTCAACCAGACTGGTTTTGCCCGAGCCTCCATGCCCAAGGAGCACGACATTTCGAATTCTGTCTGTTGTGTAAACTTTCATGCTATTATCCTCCAATACAATTTATTCTTGATCTGCTCAAGTGCTTATGGGTATATTCTACTAAAAGATTTGAAGTTTTTCAAGCTTTTTATTCAAAATATACAAGTTTTTTACAAGTTTATCGAAATATGGTATATGAATCTGCTATTTTTCTTTTGAATTGTTCTTTTTATACAAACAATATAGACAATGCAAGATATCAAGCTGAAATTTTTTGTCATTACCACACAATAATTTCTGCATTTTCACTTTAACGTGGAAAAGTGTTGACATTCTATTTTGGCAATAGTAAAATAAAAGCCAGCAAAAATGAAGAAAGACTGCCGATTTTTCGGCATGCGATGAGGATGAAGAAATGGAAACAACCTTTACTGCCGGGTTTATTGGCCTTGGCCTGATCGGCGGCTCCATTGCCCGGGCTTTGAAAAAATATTATCCGGATGTGCAGATACTGGCACACACGAGAAGCCGCCATACAACCGAATACGCACTGGAACATGGCATCATTGATGAGATCTGTGATACAGTCGATGAACGATACTGCAAGTGCGATTACATTTTTTTATGTGCACCTGTGGAATGCAATGCTTCTTATCTGGGACTGCTGAAGCCGTATCTGAAAAAAGGATGTATTCTTACGGATGTCGGAAGCACAAAGACCAACATCCATAAAAAGGTAGAAGAACTGGGTCTGGAAGAATATTTCATTGGCGGACATCCGATGGCAGGTTCTGAGAAGACCGGAATCGAAAATGCCAAGGCTCTTCTTCTGGAAAATGCTTACTATGTTCTGACACCGGCTGCCAAAGTAACCGGTGAAATGGTCGAGCGATACCGTGACCTGGTGGCATCTTTAAAAGCGATCCCTTTGATCCTTACCTATGAAAAGCATGATTATGTTACGGCTGCGATCAGCCATCTTCCGCATATCATTGCTTCGTCCCTGGTCAATCTGGTCAAAGACTGCGATTACGAGGACGGAACGATGAAGAAAGTGGCGGCAGGCGGCTTTAAGGATATCACAAGAATCGCATCTTCTTCTCCGGAGATGTGGGAACAGATCTGTTCTGCCAACAGTGAAAATATTCTTTCCGTGTTAGATGAATATATCAACAGCCTGATCGAGATCAAATTTTCACTTGCGGAACATAATACAAACTGTATCCATGATTTGTTTGAGACATCCAGGGATTATCGCAACTCGATCTCTGATTCCGGAAGCGGTCCAATCCCGAAAGCCTACTCGATCTACTGTGACATGGTGGATGAGGCCGGCGGGATTGCCGCACTTGCTACAATCCTTGCCACAAACGGTATCAGTATCAAAAACATCGGTATCGTACATAACCGTGAATTTGAAGAAGCAGTGCTCCACGTAGAATTTTATGAAGAAATGGCAAAAATAAAGGCAGCCGAGCTGCTTCGCAAATATCGTTATACTATATATGAAAGATAAAACAGGAGGCTTTGATGGAATTTCATAAAACAGAAAAACCGCTTCGCGGTGAAATTACCATTCCCGGTGATAAATCGATCTCACACCGCAGCGTTATGTTCGGTGCGATCAGTCAGGGAACAACAGAAATCACAAATTTTCTTCAGGGACAGGACTGTCTGTCAACCATTTCCTGTTTCCGAAAAATGGGGATTGAAATCGAAAATACTTCAGAACGAATTCTGGTTTACGGACGCGGACTGCATGGCCTTACTGCTCCGACGGAAATCCTGGATGTCGGAAACAGCGGTACCACAACAAGGCTGATCTCAGGTATTCTCGCCGGACAGGATTTCACATCCGAACTGACCGGAGATGCATCGATCCAGAAACGTCCGATGGGACGCATCATCAGACCGTTATCCATGATGGATGCCACGATTGAAAGTATCAAAGGAAACGGATGTGCACCGCTTCGCATCAGCGGACACGCTTTAAAGGGAATCCATTACCAGTCACCGGTCGCATCTGCCCAGGTAAAATCCAGCATTCTGCTGGCAGGACTTTATGCTGACGGCAAAACTTCTGTGACCGAACCGGCATTATCCAGAAACCATACGGAGATCATGCTTCGTTCTTTCGGAGCCACGGTCACTTCTGAGGGGACTACCGCATCGATTCTGCCGGATCCGGATCTTCATGGACAGAAAATAGAAGTGCCTGGCGATATCTCTTCTGCTGCGTATTTTATTGTGGCTGCACTGATTGTTCCGGGATCGGAAATCCTGATCAAAAACTGCGGCATCAACGAGACAAGAGATGGCATCTTACGTGTCTGTCGTGCAATGGGAGCGGATATCACCGTCCTGAATGCACATACATCCGGCGGTGAGGCAGTTGCAGACCTTCTGGTACGCTACACGCCGGATCTGAAAGGCTGTGTGATCGAAGGAGATATCATTCCGACGCTGATCGATGAAATACCGGTCATTGCTGTTTTAGCTGCATTTGCAGATGGAACAACTACGATCCGAAATGCTGAAGAATTAAAAGTAAAAGAATCCAACCGCCTGGATATCATGGTGCATCATTTAAGTGAAATGGGATGTGATATCACAGGAACCGAAGATGGCATGATCATAAATGGAGGCAAAACGCTTCAAGGAGCCGTTCTTGACAGTTTTCTGGATCACCGCATCGCCATGTCCTTTGCGATTGCTTCTCTGGCATGCGAAAGCACTCTGACGATCCGGCGTGCCGACTGTGTCAACATCAGCTATCCTGCTTTTTATCAGGATCTTGAACGTCTTTGCCGATAAAAGTAAGAATCTTCTGATGCAGAACTGCATTTTCTTTTTTCAAGGAAACAGGTTTTGCTTCTTTATTTAAGAAGCAATGCCTGCTTTTTCCGGTTGTACATAATTTCCCATCTTTCTGATGATAAATTTCATAGCAAAATTCCAGAACGATCCCATTATACTTTGCAGCTGTCACTTTGATATCCACAAGATCATCAAAATGGACCATCTGACGATAAGTTGCTTCAACTCCAAGCACCGGAACGATGATGCCCTGTTTTTCCATTTCACGGTACGAAATCCCGCAGTGCCGCATCCAGTCGATCCGTGCTTCTTCAAACCAGCGGATATAGTTGGAATGATGTACGATGCCCATCTGGTCCGTTTCATAATACTGTACTCTGTGTGTATACATACAAAATCCACCCCTTATCAGATTAGCCCATAATGTTTCATGGCAAATGCAATGCCGTCCTCTTCTACCGTTTTTGTTACAAATTCCGCATACGGTTCCAGAACATTACTGTGTACGCCCATGGCAACGGCATGTTTTACATACTGAAACATCGGAAGATCGTTGTTGCTGTCCCCGAACACATAGGCGTTTTCCATTGGAATGTTCATGTGTTCCAGAATATAGGCGATGCCGCTGGCCTTTGAAAAGCCTTTTGGGACAACTTCGAAAAATCCGTTCTGGCGGTCGATCAGATCCATATCTTTTCCAAGATTTGCCTTGATCGCCGCAAGATTGGTTTTCTGATCATAATAAAACACAAATTTATCATAATCAAAACGATCCTGTTCTATGTAGGTTTCGATTCCAAGACCCATCGGTGCGAAATAACGCCTGGTGTGTTCGATCCCTTCAAATCTGGTTATCCGCTTTGAAAAATAGCAGTCGTCCGTTGCTTCGAGGATCGGTTCTGCATGATTCTCCTGAAGCACACGGATAATCTCTCTTCCTCTTTTATGCGGTATAATACGGGAGAACATCACTTCATCGCCAAGCATGATGTAGGTGCCGCATCCACACAGATATCCGGAAAACGGTGCACGTTTTAATTCCATCGGAACGCTGCAGTAGCATCTGCCGGTATTGATAAAGGTCAGATTTCCAAGTTCAATCGTTTTTTTTAGAGCATCGAGTGCACTGTCCGGTATCTTTCCGGTCACATCACTTAAAAGCGTGCCGTCGATATCAAAAAATAATGCATTTCTCATGTTTCGTATCCTTCCTGAAATAAAGAATTGGTATGCTGTCTTTTCGGCAGCATTATACTATGCATCAAAAGATGCTGCAAAGTTTTTCTTATACTTTTGCATCAAAAAAAGCTGCCGGCTGACTTTTTGCTGTCAGCCAGACAGCGAACTTTTCATTCCCAGAATGCCGTTTCCTGCCTTTTGATTCCTGGCCAGGCCAGGTGGGTATCCGCAGCCGTATCCGTTGTCTTCCATTTACAAAAAACGGCATGACATTGTATAAAGCAATATAGGATTCCCTGTTATAACATTGCAGGTTCAAAATAACAGGAGTGTCGCACATCCCAGGTGGATTTCTCACTGACTTTATTATACTCCAGTATATCCGATTTTTCAACTGAAAATTCAAGCAATTTTAGTTTCACTGTTCCCGCATGATGATACTGATCACATAACGGTTGTTCGGAAGATCCATATGTGTGATATTATCCAGACGAATCAGATCAACATCTACCCACAGCTGTTCTGCTGCAATCATAATGTTTGCGAGCATGATGCCGAAATCAAATTCGTTGTATTTGCCAAGCAGTCTGCGATGAGCGACAGTCTGTTTGGAAAAGACATGGACACGGTTTTCATAAACGACAAAACGCCATGGCTGACTGTTAAATGCAGATGGTGCCAGTCTGGCCACTTCCAGAAATTCTTTTACAAATCTTCTCGGAGGTTCTTTGATGGCACAGAGATCTTCCATGGATTCCCTTTTGGCATCTTCCTGATTCCGCACCATATCTACTTTCGGATATCCAATTGCCATCAGGATGACGCATCGCATGCCCTCTTTTGGCATTTCGCCTTTCAGATGTCCCATACCCTGGAAGCAGCTTCCAACACCTTTTGAAAACAGATAAAGCGAGATCTGCTGCATAATATAGCCGGCATTCATATCCGCTCTTTCTTTGTCCTCTGTATAGATCACAAGATAATAGGGAGCTGCTACATTGATAATACCGCCCAGCCTGGACTTTGCTTTTTTACTGCCCTGTGTATCGATCAGTTCGATGCTGGTCTCGATCCCCGGGAACAGCGGTTCCATTTCATGGTAAAACTGGATCATCCCTTCCAGAATGCTTGTCTCTACTTTATCCTTGCGAAAATTTCTGATTGATTTGCGTGTGTACACTGCTTCGTATAGCGTCATTTTGTCTCTCCTGCACTTTCAGCATCTTGTTAATAACTTGTAACAATATTGTAACATAGTTATTTAAATTTTCAACTACTTTTTTTATATTTTCCTGTATACTGAAGTTATAAGGTGTTTGGTACAAAGCGTCTCATCCAGAAAGCAAAAATGACATTTTGACCTTTTGATCCTGGCATCATTATCATTATGTATTTGGATTTTTTACAGACAAGGGGGTTTTTGTATGAGCAAAAAGCGAATCATTACCATTTCAAGAAGTTTCGGAAGCGGTGGTCGCATGATCGGTGAGGAACTGGCCAGAAGACTGGAGTATCATTTCTATGACCGCAATCTGCTGGATCTTCTCTCAGAGAAGACCGGTATCAGTGAACAGGGGCTGGAAAGTGCGGACGAGAAACTGCCGCAGAAGATTCTGGATCACTATGTTCCGACCAGAGTAACGGACTATAATACCAGCCACTATCTGTTCCGCATGGAAAGTAAACTGATCGAGGAGCTTGCAGAAAAGGAATGCTGTGTTTTTATCGGAAGGCTCGCAGACTGGATTTTAAAAGACCGCGACGATGTGCTGAACGTATTTATCACGGCACCGGATGAAGACCGCATCCAGCGTATCATGGAAACAGAAGATGTTACGCAGACTCAGGCAGAGAAACTGATGGTGCAGATTGATAAAATGCGGAACAATTATTATTCTTATTTTACAGACCGCAAATGGCAGCATACGAAAGACCGTGACATCATCGTCAACAGTTCGCTTCTTGGCATTGAAGGAACGGTAGGTATGCTGGAGTATATTGTAAATGCATCAAATTAAGTTCGGATAAGAAAGGTTGTCGAATGTGCAAATGAAACTGCATTGCAAAATATAGTGCGTAAAATAATACAGCCATGATGAACTCGAAAACAAATCGCTCTGACGGTAGCAAGGCTTCCGTCGTGAGATTGTTTTCGAATCATCATGGCGTCCTATTTTTATAAAACTATTTTTATGGCGTTCCTTTGCACATTAAGAAAATCTCCGCCACATCTTTATTTTGCATCCTTCGGCACATCTTTGATGCTGAAGCTGATGCGTCCCATCTTGTCTTTTCCAAGGCATACAACTTTCACAACATCGCCCAGTGTCAGAACGTCTTCTACATGGTTGATACGCTCTTTTGCGATCTTGGAGATGTGTACCATACCTTCTTTTCCAGGAGCGAACTCAAGGAAAGCACCGAACTCTTTGATGCTGATGACTTTACCGGTGTAGATCTGTCCCTGCTCGTAATCGGTTACGATGATGTTGATCAAATCAACGGCTTTCTGCATCATGGCAGCGTCGGTTCCGCAAATGGAGACAGCACCTTCATCGGAAATATCAATCTTCACACCGGTCTCTTCGATGATCGCATTGATCGTTTTTCCTCTCTGTCCTACAACATCACCGATCTTTTCCGGATCGATCTTGATCTGGATGATCTTCGGTGCGTACTCGCCAACACTCTTACGCGGCTCTGCAATGGCTTTTGCCATGACTTCATCCATGATGTACATTCTTGCTTCGCGTGTTCTTGCGATAGCTTCTTCGATGATCGGTCTGGTAAGTCCGTGGATCTTGATATCCATCTGGATCGCTGTGATACCTTTCTTTGTACCTGCTACCTTGAAGTCCATGTCTCCAAAGAAATCTTCCAGTCCCTGGATGTCTGTCAGAACGATGTAATCATCATCGCTCTCACCGGTTACCAGACCACAGGAAATACCTGCGACTGCAGATTTGATCGGTACACCGGCTGCCATCAGGGACATGCTGGATGCACAGATACTTGCCTGTGAAGTAGAACCGTTGGATTCAAAAGTCTCGGATACGGTACGGATCGCATACGGGAATTCCTCTTCGCTTGGAAGAACCGGAACGAGTGCTCTCTCTGCCAGTGCTCCGTGACCGATTTCACGTCTTCCAGGTCCTCTGGAAGGCTTTGTCTCCCCTACGGAGTAGCTTGGGAAGTTATAATGATGCATATAACGTTTGGAAATAACGTTTTCATCCAGCCCATCCAGTCTCTGAGCTTCGGAAAGAGGAGCCAGTGTGCAGACGTTGCAGATCTGTGTCTGACCTCTGGTGAACATGGCAGAACCATGTACTCTTGGGATCAAATCTACTTCTGCTGCCAGCGGACGGATCTGTGTGATCGCACGGCCATCCGGACGTTTGTGGTCTTTTAAGATCATCTTACGAACAGTTTTTTTCTGATACTGATAAACAGCTTCATCCAGAACAGCAAGCCATTCTTCATTCTCGGCAAAAGCTTCTTCCAGTTTATCTTTGATCTCACGGATGTTTGCTTCTCTTGTCTGTTTATCATCGGTAAACACAGCTTCTTCCATCTGTTCCGGTGTTACGATCTCTTTGATGGCTGCAAACAGTTCTTCCGGTACAGCACAGCTTTCATAGCTGTGTTTCGCTTTTCCACACTCTGCAACGATCTTGTCAATGAATGCAATCACCTGCTGATTGACTTCATGTGCCGCAAAAATTGCTTCGATCATCTTATCTTCCGGTACTTCATTTGCACCGGCTTCGATCATGATGACTTTTTCTCTGGTAGATGCAACCGTCAGAGCCATATCAGAAACCTGACGCTGTGCGGAGGTCGGATTGAATACGAACGCACCGTCGATCAGACCTACCTGTGTGGTAGCAGTCGGTCCGTCAAACGGGATATCAGAAATAGCAGTTGCAATCGCAGAACCAAGCATTGCAGTCAGCTCCGGACTGCAGTCTGGGTCAACAGACATAACCATGTTGTTCAGAGTTACATCGTTGCGGTAATCTTTCGGGAAAAGCGGACGCATCGGACGGTCAATGACACGGGATGTCAGGATCGCATTTTCAGAAGCCTTTCCTTCACGTTTGTTGAAGCCGCCCGGAATCTTTCCAACGGCATACATTTTCTCTTCGTATTCCACACTCAGAGGGAAGAAATCAATCCCTTCACGAGGCTTTTCGGATGCAGTAGCGGTTGATAATACGGTAGTATCGCCGTAATGCATAAATGCCGCACCATTTGCCTGTGCTGCCACTCTTCCGACATCAACGGTCAGAGTTCTTCCGGCAAGTTCCATAGAAAAACTTTTGTACATAATTACTCTCCTTTTCTTTTTCTCTGAATTTGTTTTGCTTTTACGGCAGCCTCTCCGAAACAACTGAAAAACATTTTATCATCAAAATATATCGTTAAAATACTTTTCAGTGGTCTCGGAATGTAAAGCAGCTGCCGGCTCGGTTTCTGTCAGGAGAAACCATTCTGGAAGTTTACGCATACTTCAAGCAACGTAAACAGGGGACGGAAATCGTTCCGTCCCCCTGTGATTCCCAGATTATTTTCTGATACCAAGTTTTGCAATCAGTGCACGGTATCCTTCCAGATCTGTTTTCTTAAGGTAAGCAAGCAGACCACGTCTCTGTCCAACCATTTTCAGCAGACCACGTCTGGAGTGATGATCCTTCGGATGATTTTTCAGATGCTCTGTCAGCTCCTGAATACGTGCTGTCAGGATAGCGATCTGTACTTCCGGTGAACCTGTATCTCCTTCTTTTCTTGCATACTCTGCGATAATAGCTGTTTTCTTTTCTTTTGAAATCATGATATTTCCTCCTTGTTTTTCACACGCCGGATACTAAGAACAGGGTCGGAGTCGTCCTCAGCTCTGAATATCGGCTTAATTCATACTTGTTAAGTATAGCACAGTATGATAAACTACGTCAACCATTTTCGGTTAGCAAATAAAATAAAAATAAATGTTCCGGCAAGAACCAGGAAAATCCCGAGATAATAGAGGATTTTTGCCCGTCTCTCCAGATAATTTCCTCTTTCTATGATAAAAATCGATGGATTTGAAATCTTGTATCTGATATTCACTTTTTGATTCAGCACAAATTTGCAGGGATTGCTGCCGTAGCGATACCGTTTCCGTATCAGCACGCCGTCTGCATAGTAAGCAAAGACAGGATAAAAATAGTTATGGACGCCTTCCTGCAGACCCTTTTCATCCGGATGGCCGGCCACGATCTCAACGACCGTTGCTTCTGCCTGCCCTTTATATTTTGCATGAATGTTGCGGTAGCGTCTGCACAGAAATCCCAGAAAAATAAAGATCACGCCAAGCAGCATCATAAGATCGCCAAGCATCCCGATACTATTTTTCAAAGAAGTACTCCTTTCCAAAAGCAATATCCGCCTGCATCTGATTTTTCAGGTGTTCGACAGAGTCAAATTTCATCTCTGGCCGTTTAAATTTCCAAAGTTCTACATCGATATTTTCTCCGTAGAGATCTCCGTCAAAATCAAACAGGTACGTTTCTACTCCGCGGAACGTCTCACCGATGGTCGGTTTGTAGCCGATGTTTGTCACACCGTAATATGCCTGCTCACCGATGCGTGTCCTGGAAAGATAGACACCGTTTGGCGGAAGCAGTTTTTTGGTGCTCGGTACCAGATTGGTGGTCGGCATGCCAAGTGTCCGGCCGATCTGCCTGCCGTGAAGCACTTCACCGGAAATAAAATAGCGATAGCCCAAAAGATCATTGACCAGTTCCATATCGCCTGCTTCCAGGGCTTCTTTGACATAGGTGCTGCTGATATCTCTGCCTTTATACTGCTCTTTCTCTATGACTTCAACCTGAAAACCATATTTTTCCTGGAGCCAGAGAAGCAGGCTGGCATCTCCGCCTCGTTTATATCCAAAATGGAAATCTTTTCCGACAACAATCGATTTTGCATGCAGCCGGTTTACGAGGATTTCTCTCACGAAATCCTCTGCCTCCATACCGGATACTGACGGAATGAACGGACAGTCGATCAGATAAGAAAGTCCCGTTTTTTCCAACATAGACCGTTTTTCTTCGTCCGTCAGAACAAATCCGCTTTTTCTGCCGTTGATGGTAAACATTACGCTCTTCAGGTTCTTTTTTTCCAGAATGCGGGACAGAAGCTTCTGATGCCCTCTGTGCACGCCATCAAATTTTCCAAGTGTAACGGCTGTCTCCTCCGGGATATACAGTCCGTCAATTCCCTTCATGTATTCCATAATCACATTCCTATTTTATAAAAACATTTTTACCGGAAAAAACATGCCTTTTTCTTCCCGGTATTCATAGATCGCACAGAACTGTCCGCCGGCATCGTACACGCGGATCCTGTCCTTTTTCAGCTCATCCACGTTCTGCCCTTCCGGCAAAAGGTTCTGTATCTCATGAACACGAAACGGATTGCCGTTTCTTAGGATCTTTTCCTGCTCTTCCAGGATCGATACGCACGGATACTGCATAAAAACAGCATCGACCGGCATCAGAATCTGTTCGATTTTTCCTGATTCCTGCAATTTTTCGATTTCAGGAAGTTTCAGGCTGTCTTTTAATGTAAAACTGCTGACACGGGTGCGGAGAAGTGATTCCATGCATCCGCCGCAGCCAAGCTTTTCTCCGATGTCATGGCAAAGTGTGCGAATATATGTTCCCTTAGAACAAGTAACGGTCATGGTGACAAAAGGCAGGGCGATCTGATCGATCGTAATTTCCAGAATCTTGATCTTTCTCGCTTTTCTCTCTACGGTTTTTCCCTCTCTTGCCAGATCGCAGAGCTTTTTTCCATTCACTTTCAGTGCGGAGTACATCGGCGGAACCTGTGCATATTCTCCGACAAAACCAAGGATCGCCTCACGTACCTCTGCTTCCGATACGGCTGCGTCCTTCTGTTCCAGGATTTCGCCTGTCATATCCTGTGTATCCGTGACGATGCCAAGGTGCAGAACGGCCTGATAGGTTTTATCTTTATCTGTTAAAAGCTCACACACTTTCGTTGCTTTTCCAAGACACACCGGCAGCACACCTTCTGCTGCCGGGTCCAGGGTTCCGGTGTGTCCGATCTTTTTCTGTTTTAAAATCCCGCGGAGTTTTGCAACGACATCGTGTGAGGTATAGCCCTGTTCTTTGTATACATTCAGAATTCCGTTAAAAGTGTTCTTCTGTGGTGTCACTGTATTTCCTCCGGCATCTGTTTTGCAATCTCTCTGGTCAGGTTGTTTACCACATCATGCATGGAACCCTGCATGGTACATCCGGCTGCACGCACATGACCGCCGCCGCCGAAAAACTGTGCCACTTTCTGCACATCGATATAGGACTTTGAACGCATGCTGACTTTGTATTCCTGCGTGTTGGCCTCATACAGGAAAATAGCAACCTCTACGCCCTCCGTATTGCGAAGCAGTGCAGAAATACCGTCAAGATCCGTCGGGGTCACGCCGTAGAAATCAATGTCACGCTGACGCAGTCCGCTGATGATACATCTGCCGTCCATCAGCCGCATGCTCTCAAGCAGGGCACGCCCTGTGATCTGGTGCTGAAGGTATGTTTTTTCGAAATACGTTTTATCGAGAATGTCGGTGAATGCAATGCCTTTGTCCATCAGTTTTCCGGCAATCTGCATCGTTTTGGAAGAGGTGCAGGTATACTGGAAGACACCGGTATCGTGGGCGATTCCCATATAAAGAGCCTCTGCAATATTTTTGCCGATCTTATCTTCATCCAGAATATCATAGATCAGTTCACAGGTAGAACTTGCCTCTGCTTCGATATAATTGGTCTGTGCATAGCCTGGGTTGCTGATATGGTGGTCAATGCAGACCGTGCGTTTTGCAGTGTCAAAATATTTTGCAGACGCTCCGAGACGCTGCTTGTCCCCGGCATCCAGTGCAATGAACAAATCGTATACTTTCTCTTCCTCACAGGAATGTATGATCCGGTCGCTTCCTTCCAGAAACTTAAAAGAATCACGGATTTCTTCCAAATAGACCGTTGGCTGAACATCCGGAAATTCCTGCTGTATGTAGAGATAAAGTCCGATACAGGAGCCGACACAGTCGCCGTCCGGCCGAATATGGCCGGAGATCGCAACGGTCTTTGTATCCTGTAAAATTTCAGAAAGTTTAATCTTCATGCTCATCCTCTCTCTTTTCAGAATGACTGTTTACATCATCGATCAGTTTTGACATGCTAACACCATATTCAATGGACTGATCCAGCACAAAACGGATTTCCGGCGTATTACGGAGATTGATCGTATGTGCCAGTTTTCGTCTGATAAATCCTTCTGCACTTTTCAGACCTGCAATGGTATCCTGCTGGGCCTGTTCATTGCCCAGCACGCTGATCCATGCTTTGCAGGTCTTCAGATCCGGTGCAACTTCCACCGCAACGACTGATGTCATCGGATGGATTCTCGGATCTTTGATCTCCCCGCGGATGATATTTGCCAGTTCACGCTGTACTTCACCATTGATGCGGGTGTTTTTAATACTATGCTTTCTCATATTGGCAAAACCTGCTTTCCTATCTTGGTACTTCTACCATAATATATGCTTCTACCTGATCCAGTTCGTGGACATCATTGAATTTCTCAAATACAAGACCACATTCGTATCCGGCTCTTACTTCTTTTACATCATCTTTGAATCGTTTCAAGGATGCCAGCGGTCCTTCAAAGATCTGTGTTCCTTCACGGGTAATACGGACAGAGCAGCCTCTCTGGAACGTACCGTCCAGCACATAGGAACCGGCGATGGTTCCGACACCGGAAGCTTTGAACAGCTGACGTACTTCTGCGTGTCCGATGACTTTTTCTTCGAAGATCGGATCCAGCATGCCCTTCATAGCTGCTTCTACATCTGCAATCGCATCGTAGATGACACGGTACAGTCTTACGTCCACACCTTCACGCTCTGCTGTTGCCTTTGCAGTTGCATCCGGACGAACGTTAAATCCGATGATGATCGCATTGGATGCACTTGCCAGGCTGACATCGGATTCGTTGATCGCACCGACACCGCCGTGGATGATCTTGACAACGACTTCATCGTTGGAAAGTTTCAGAAGACTCTGTTTTACGGCTTCTACAGAACCCTGTACATCTGCCTTTACAATGATGTTCAGTTCTTTGAGGTCACCTGCCTGGATCTGTGAGAACAGGTCATCCAGAGACATTCTTGCCTTTGTCTCTTCGAGCAGTCGTTCTCTTCCTTCACTTACGAAGGTTTCTGCAAAGTTTCTTGCTTCCTTGTCATTTTCGCATGCAACAAAGATCTCACCTGCGTTTGGTACATCGGAAAGACCAAGGATCTCTACCGGAGTAGAAGGACCTGCCTCTTTTACTCTTCTTCCCTTGTCATCCATCATCGCACGGACTTTGCCATAGCTGGAACCGCATGCTACCGGATCACCGACATGCAGCGTACCCTTCTGAACCAGAACCGTTGCTACCGGACCTTTTCCTTTATCCAGCTCAGCCTCGATGATCAGACCTCTTGCTGCACGGTTCGGGTTTGCTTTCAGTTCAGAAACTTCAGCAGTCAGAAGGATCATCTCAAGCAGTGTGTCGATACCTTCGTGTGTATGGGCAGATACCGGAACAAAGATCGTACTTCCGCCCCAGTCTTCTGGAATCAGTTCATACTCGGAAAGTTCCTGTTTTACACGGTCGATGTTGGCACTTGGCTTATCGATTTTGTTGATCGCAACGATGATCTCTGTGCCGGCTGCTTTTGCATGGTTGATCGCTTCTACAGTCTGCGGCATTACACCGTCATCTGCTGCAACAACCAGGATCGCAATATCGGTTGCATTTGCACCACGCATACGCATGGCAGTAAATGCTTCATGTCCCGGTGTATCCAGAAATGTGATCTTCTGTCCGTTGATATCTACGACATAAGCACCGATGTGCTGAGTAATACCGCCAGCTTCTTTTGCGATCACATGCGTGTTACGGATCGCATCCAGAAGAGAAGTCTTACCGTGGTCAACGTGACCCATAACACAGACTACAGGCGGTCTTGAAACCATGGTGCTCTCATCTTCCTCTTCTTCATGAAGAAGCTCTTCGATCACATCTACTTTTTCTTCTTTTTCTGCGATGCAGTTGAACTCCAGTGCAATCTCTTCTGCTTTTTCAAAATCGATCTCCTGGTTTACCGTTACCATAACACCTTCCAGGAAGAGCTTTTTGATGATCGCAGATGCCTGAATCTTCATAGCGTCAGCCAGCTCTTTGATCGTCATGGTTTCCGGAAGTGTGATGGTTTTGATTTCATCTTCCTTCTTCTCCTGTACCGGTGGTGTCGGCTGTTTTACCTGCTGCTTGTTATTCTTTCCGCCGCGGCCGTTATTATTCTTGGAATTATTTTTTCCTCCCTGACCCAAACGGTTGCTCTTGCTCTCGAATTTATCAACTTTATCCTGACGGTCGTTTCTTCCGCGGTCATTGCGGTTTCTGGATTCTTTGGTGATCGGTTTTTCTATCACTGCGGAACCGCCGTCCATACGGCTTCCCTGATTTCTTCCGCCGGATGGTCTCTGACCGTCATTTCTGCGTCCCTGACCCTGATTTCTGGAGTCATTATTGCCGTCACGGAAACGTCCGCCTCCATTCTGGCCGTCTCTTCTTGGTCCTCCCTGCTGACCTGTGCGGTTCTGACCGTCGTTTCTGCGTCCCTGACCCTGATTTCTGGAGTCATTATTACCGTCACGGAAACGTCCGCCTCCGTTCTGACCGTCTCTTCTTGGTCCTCCCTGCTGGCTGCCCCGGTTCTGACCGTCGTTTCTGCGTCCCTGGCCCTGATTTCTGGAGTCATTATTGCCGTCACGGAAACGTCCGCCTCCATTCTGGCCGTCTCTTCTTGGGCCTCCCTGCTGACCTGTGCGGTTCTGACCGTCACGATTCTGTGTCTGACCATCCTGTCGATTATTCTTCTGGCCGTCGTTTCTGCGTCCCTGCTGTCCTTCTGTTCGATTTTGTGATCCTCTTGTGCCGCGTCCGATACCTGTACGGCTGTTCTGCGGATGAAATACCTGTGTAATATTTTTCTTTTTAGCAGGTGCTTTCTTTTCTTCTGCTGCTTCTGCCTTTCCTTCCGGCTTCGTCTCTTTCTTTCCGAATTTATCTTCTACCATAGCCACCTGTTCCTCTTCTAATGAATTCATAGGGCTTTTTACCTGAATGCCCTTTTCTGTCAAATAGTTCAAAATTTCTTTATTTTCTTTGCCAAGTTTTTTGGCCAGTTCATGTATCCTGATTCTCGCCATCACATCTACCTCCATCATTTTCCACCGGTAAATATTTCCGGACGGCATTTGCAAGTCCTGTATCTGTGATCGCAAGTGATGCCCGAAATTCTTTACCCATAGCTGCACCTAATTCAGCTTTTGTACCATAAAGATAGAACGGCACCTTATAATATTCGCACATATTCCGGAACTTCTTCTTTGTATTGTCCGAAGATTCCGTGGATACGATAACCAGTGCTGCACAACCCGTTTTGACCGATTTTTCCGTAGAAAATTCTCCGCTGGCCGTTTTTCCGGCTTTCTGTGCAAGACCGATCATAGAGAGCACTCTATTCTGACTCAATCTTTTCAATCTCCTTCTTCAGGCTGTCATATATCTCCGGCAAGATGCCGGTTTTCAGTGAACGCTCGATCCCGTGATTTCTGATCGCTTTTTCAAGGCATTCCCCGGATCTGCAAATATATGCACCTCTGCCGTTTTTCTTTCCTGTCGCATCCAGGATGATCCCTTCGCTTTCTGTTTTCAGGATGCGGATCATCTCCCGTTTGCTTTTCATTTCCTGACATCCCACGCATTTCCGCATGGGGATTTTTTTAACCTGACTCATGTTTTACTCCTGATCGCCTTCTTCATTCAGCATATCTTCCGTTTCTTTGTCAGAAGTTTCTTCGTATGCTTCTTCATAATCAAAAGTATCCTCATCTGCTGCTTCTGTATCAGCGTCTTCTTCGTAATCGCCCTGCATCAGATATTCATCCAGCTCGCCGGATTCTCTTACCTGTGTCTCACTCTTGATATCGATCTTGAATCCGGTCAGTTTTGCTGCCAGTCTTGCATTCTGTCCTTCTTTTCCGATTGCCAGAGACAGCTGATAATCCGGAACGATCACTTTTGCGGTCTTCTCATCGTCATCTGCGATAACAGAGATTACTTTTGCCGGACTTAATGCATTCTCGATCAGGATTGCCGGGTTTTCATCCCAGTTGATGATATCGATCTTTTCTCCTCGCAGTTCTTCTACGATCGTATTGACACGCACACCGTTCATGCCGACACATGCTCCGACCGGATCTACATCCGGATTGTTGGACCAGACTGCCATCTTTGTTCTGCTTCCGGCTTCTCTTGCAATACTCTTGATCTCTACAGTACCATCTTTTACTTCGGTTACTTCGGACTCAAACAGACGTTTTACCAGCTCCGGATGGGTACGTGATACAACAACTTTCGGTCCCTTCGGTGTGTCTTTTACTTCCAGAACGTAAAGCTTGATATGCTCGGTCGGGCGGAATACTTCACCTTTTAC
Organism: Ruminococcus sp. MCC718; assembly: GCF_018783905.1. Taxonomy (NCBI): domain Bacteria; kingdom Bacillati; phylum Bacillota; class Clostridia; order Eubacteriales; family Oscillospiraceae; genus Ruminococcus; species Ruminococcus sp. MCC718. Next base: position 31,740 of record NZ_WQNP01000003.1, on the reverse strand, counting down.
CATTTCATTTTCCATCAGGACGGTATCTACTTTACCAAGGTTTACGCTGACATTTCTGCCGACATAACGCTGAACAATACCGGTAATGATATCCTTTTCTTTCTGATAATATTCCTCAAAAAGTACTTTTCTTTCCTCTTCACGGATTTTCTGAAGGATCACGTTCTTGGCATTCATAGTAGCGATACGTCCGAATTCTTTGGATTTGATCTCTACGTTTACGATATCACCAAGCTCATATTTGGAGTTCAGCTGTTTTGCGTTTTCCAGGCTGATCTCCATGATCGGATCTTCTACTTTCTCTACAACCGTCTTTTCTGCGTGCACGTTGAACTCACAGGTTACCGGATCAATAAATACCTTTACATTGTCTGCTTTTCCAAAGTGGTTTTTACATGCCTGAAGCAGGGACTGTTCGATTGCTTCCAGAAGGGTATCCTTGCTGATGTTTTTTTCTTTCTCCAGTACATTTAATGCTTCCAACAACTCGCTATTCATTTTCTTTTATCCTCCTATTATGTTTAAAAATCAAACGCCAGTCTTACCAGTGCTGTCTCGGAACGCTGGAACGTCATTTCGTTGTCTTCTATCACTATGGTGAAGCTGTCTTTGTTGAATTCTTTTAAGATACCTGTGAATTCTTTCTGTTTGTCGATGGCACGGAAAGTGCGGACTTCGATCTCTTTTCCGATGCTTCTTTGGAAATCTTTGTCCTTTTTCAGCGGACGTCCAAGTCCCGGGGAACTCACTTCCAGAATGTAGGAATCTTCGATGTAGTCTTCTTCATCCAGTTTGTCACTCAACGCTCTGCTGATCACTTCGCAGTCATCTACTGCAATCCCGCCCGGTTTGTCAATATAGGCACGCAGATACCAGTTACCGGCCTCTTTTACGTATTCTACATCGACAAGCTCGAACCCGTGTGCATCCACAAGCGGCTGCAGCAGTTCTTCTGTCTTTGCTTCATAAGTCTCTCTTCTTGTCATTCGCTTCACCCTTTCTTATACAACAAGAATGAGTGGGCGAACTGCCCACTCACACTCTGGTAATCTTCTATCATCGCTCCAATTATAACACTACTGCTGTTAAAATGCAAGACTTTGTTGAAAATTTCTTATTATTTAATTTTTGCACTTTTTGCCTGTTTTTTTATCAGGAAACCCTCGTTTTGACTGCTTTTGCATCTCGTTTGCTGATCCGCAGGCGATTTAAATGTACTTCTTTGTCTTTGTATATAGCGATATCATCTCCGTTCGGTGTAAGCAGATGTACCTGCAAAAGCTGATCTTTCGCATTCATCTTCATACCGCGGACACCGATTGCCGCCTTCTTTTTGACCGGAACTTCTTCCAGCATAAAACGCAGGAAATAGCCATCTGTGCTTTGCAGGACAATCTGTTCTTCCACACCGATCAGTAAAACTGCAATCAGTTTATCGCCATCCGTAAGTTTTGTGGATGCGATCGTCCGTTTGGAGACATCAAATTCCGTCCCCTCTACCTTTTTGATCATGCCCTGCTGCGTTGCAAACAACAGATTTGTGCTCTTGACCGCATTCAGGCCTTCGATGCGAAGAATTTCTTCTTCCGTGCTGGAATAATTGCAGAGATTGTCAAGCGGTGTACCTTTGTCACGGAAACGTCCATAAGGAAGATCTGCCACTTTCAGAAGATGCAGACGTCCGGTATCCGTAAAAATACAGAGCTTGTCGGTATTCAGGCAATGCACCACAAAGCGGTTTTCCGCATCTGCTGATTCTTTGTTCCGTTCATATACCGAAAGATCCACGCTTCTTGTATAGCCAAAACGGTCGATCAGAACCACCACTTCCGCTTCCTCCATCTTCTTCTCTTCAAAAACAGCTGCTTTTGCATTCTCAATGGAAGTTTTCCGTTCAGAAGCATATTCCTTTTTCAGACGATCCAGATCTTTCATGATCACTTTTGCCATAGAACGGTAGTTTGTCAGAATATCTTCGTAAGCCGCAATGTTTTTCAGGGTCTGGGCATGCTCCGCCTCCAGTGCCTCGATTTCCAGCCCGATCAGTTTGTAAAGACGCATATCCAGAATGGCATTTGCCTGATTCTCCGTAAAATGCAGTTTTGCCGCAGCTTTTTCAGATGCTTTGGTACGGAAACGGATTCCTTCTGTTATGCCTTCCACCAGACATTTTTTTACCTGATCGCGGTTTTTGCTGCCACGCAGGATCTCAATGATCAGGTCGATCACATCGCAGGCTTTGATCAGTCCTTCCTGGATCTCCTGTTTTGCTTTTTCTTTACCAAGAAGATTTTTATATTTTCTGGTTGCCAGTTCAAACTGAAAATCAATGTGATGTTCGATGATCGCTTTTAATCCCAGCGTTTCCGGCTTTCCGTTTGCCACGGCAAGCATATTGACACCGAACGTGTCCTCCAGTCTGGTCTTTTTGTAAAGCATATTGATGATATTCTGCGTATCTGCATTTTTCCTGAGCTCCAGAACGATCCTTATACCGTCTTTCGAGGACTGATTGGAGATATCGACGATATCTGTGGTGGTTTTGTTCTCTACCAGCCCTGCGATATCATTTAAAAATTTGCCGATATTTGCCCCCATCATGGTATATGGGATCTCTGTGATCACAATGCGTTCTTTTCCGCCTTTGAGCTTTTCAATCTCCACACGTCCACGCAGGCGGATCTTGCCTGTCCCTGTCTCGTAAACGGAAAGCAGATCGTCTTTGTTGATGACAATGCCGCCGGTCGGAAAATCCGGACCCTGAATATACTGCATCAGTTCTTCCGTCGTGATCTTATGATTTAAAATCGTTGCCTTGACGGCATCGATCACCTCGCCCAAATTGTGCGGCGGTGTGCTGGTCACCATACCAACGGCGATTCCTTCTGATCCATTTACGAGAAGATTCGGAAGCCGCACCGGAAGAACCTGAGGTTCTTTTTCTGTTTCATCAAAGTTTGGTCCAAAATCCACCACATCTTTGTCCAGATCCGAGAGAAATGCATCCTGAGTCACTTTCTGCAGGCGTGCCTCTGTATATCGCATCGCCGCTGCACCGTCACCCTCGATCGAGCCAAAATTTCCGTGACCGTCCACCAGAGGCAGTCCTTTTTTAAAGTCCTGTGCCATCACAACCAGAGACTCATAGATCGAGCTGTCGCCATGCGGATGATATTTACCCATCGTATCTCCGACAATACGGGCACATTTACGATAAGGGCGGTCATAGCGAATGCCCAGTTCATACATATCATAAAGTGTTCGTCTCTGTACCGGTTTCAGTCCGTCACGCACATCCGGCAGTGCCCTTGAGACAATGACACTCATTGCATAATCAATATATGATTTTTGCATCAGCTCCGAATACTCTGTCCGGATGATCTGTTCCTGTTCTCTATCCATGTCGTAACTTTCTCCTTATTTCAATCCTGTTCTTGTGATTCTGCCATCAGATGCTTCATCTGTTCGAAGCGATTCTATATTTTGTTTCGTTCTATATATCCAGTTCTGCATCCTGAGCATGTTCATAAATAAATGCCTTTCTTGGTGGAACATCGCTTCCCATCAGCATTTCCGTCACATCCGAAGCCATACGTGCATCTTCGATCTCCACCCTTTTCAGAATACGTGTTTCCGGATTCAGTGTGGTCTCCCAGAGCTGCTCGGCATCCATCTCGCCAAGACCTTTGTAACGCTGCAGCGTGAAATTGCCTTTATGTGTTTTGCGGTAACGCTCCAGTGCTTTATCGTCGTACAGATACTCTTCTTCTCCTCTGGAAGGCATCGCTTTGTAAAGCGGCGGCATTGCAATATATACATGTCCTTCATAGATCAGATCCGGCATAAAACGATAAAACAGCGTCAGAAGCAGGGTTGAGATATGAGCACCGTCCACGTCGGCATCTGCCATGATCACGATCTTATCGTAACGGAGTTTTGTGATATCAAAATCATTACCGTATCCTTCTGAGAATCCACAGCCAAATGCATTGATCATTGTTTTGATCTCGGCATTAGCAAGAACCTTATCAATACTTGCTTTTTCGACATTCAAAATCTTACCGCGAATCGGCAGGATCGCCTGGAAATTACGGTTTCTTGCCGTTTTTGCAGATCCCCCCGCAGAATCTCCCTCCACGATAAAAATTTCGCATTTTGAAGCATCGCGGCTTTCACAGTTTGCCAGCTTTCCGTTGGAATCAAAAGAATATTTCTGCTTTGTAAGCATGTTTGTTTTTGCTTTTTCTTCTGTTTTGCGGATCTTAGCTGCTTTTTCCGCACAGGAGAGCACGCTCTTTAATACTTCCAGATTTCGGTCAAAATAGCGGACCACCTCATCTCCTACCACCTTCGCCGTTGCTTTTGAGGCATCCTGGTTATCCAGCTTGGTCTTTGTCTGACCTTCAAATCGCGGAGCCGGATGTTTTATAGAAACAACCGCCGTCATACCGTTTCGGATATCTGCTCCGGTAAAGTTGGCATCCTTTTCTTTTAAAATCCCAAGCTCTCTTGCATAAGTGTTCATCACCGTGGTAAACACGGTTTTGAAACCGGTCAGGTGCGTGCCGCCTTCTGCATTGTAAATATTATTGCAGAAACCAAGTACGTTTTCATGGAATTCATTGACATACTGAAATGCACATTCTACATGAATGCCATCCGCCTCTCCACACAGATAAACCGGCTCGTGGATCGTTTCCTTTTTCTTATTTAAATCCCGGATATAGCCGACGATACCGTCCGGCTCATGAAACGTGACCGTCTCTTTCTCCTCATCCCGCAGATCCTTGAATACGATCGTAAGATTTGGATTCAGATAAGCAGTTTCGTGCAGCCTGCTCTTTACTTCTGCTGCCGAAAAACGAGTCTTTTCAAAAATCTCTGCATCTGGAAGAAAACGAATCCAGGTTCCTGTTTCTTTGGTCTTTGCAATAACCGGGAGCAAGCCGTTTTCCAGTTCGACCGTCGGAATCCCTCTCTCGTAACGGTCATAGTGCACGCAACCTTCACGGCTTACTTTTATTTCCAGCCATTCGGACAAGGCATTTACAACGGAAGATCCGACACCATGCAGACCGCCGCTTGTCTTATAGGCCGAATTATCAAACTTACCGCCTGCATGCAGCGTCGTGAAAACGAGACGTTCTGCCGACATGCCTTTTTCGTGCATGCCCACCGGAATACCACGTCCATTGTCTTTGATGGTTGCAGAGCCGTCTTTTTCCAGTGTCACTTCAATGCGGTCACAGAAACCAGCCAGATGTTCATCCACCGAGTTATCTACGATTTCATATATTAAATGATTCAAACCCTTTCTGGAAACGCTGCCAATATACATCCCAGGACGCTTCCTGACAGCCTCCAGACCTTCCAGTACCGAAATACTGCTGGCATCATAGGTGCTTTTTTTTGCCATATTTTCCTCCTTGCTCAAAAACATGCTTGTTCTTATCACACCCCAAAACAAATGTTCTCTTATGGGGCAAAGAAAAAAGCTGCTTTGTTTTCTAACAAAACAGCCTTCTTAGCAGTTCCAAGGGGAATCGAACCCCTGTTTTCGCCGTGAGAGGGCGACGTCTTAACCGCTTGACCATGGAACCTTATCTTTTGTTTTTTGTCTTGCCTCAAGACTCCTTAATAATATACCATGTTTCAGGAAATGTCAACACCTTTTTTTAATTTTTTTAAACTTTTTTATTTTTTGGAATTTTCACGTTTTTTCTGCATGATACAATAATTCCAAAGATTCCAAAATCAAACATACAGAAGCATTCCTGTGCTGTCTTTTTAAGATACCAAAATGGTAAAGAAAAAGGAACGATACCGAAGTACCGCCCCTCTTCTTTCATTTAATTATAAGTTTTCCATGCTTTGAAAATCTTATTTTTTAATTTTAACTCTTTTTGCTTTGCTCATTGCACTGATCAGTTTTCCTTTGATCGTTGCAATCTTGTAGTAATAAGTCTTACCTGCCTTCAGCCCCTTCTTGTTTGTGACAGAAGTTGCGTTCTTTCTGGTAGTAGCTACTTTTTTGTAACCGCTGTTCTTCTTCGTAGAACGATATACAACAACTTTTGCACCTTTTACTTTCTTCCAGCTCAGTTTTGCGTTCTTAGATCCTGCTGTTGCTTTCTGGATCTTCGGAGCTTTTGCAAGTTTCACTGCTACAGCTGCACCGGCTTTGCTTACAACCTTGCCGTCTTTGGAAACTGCCACTGCGTAGTAAGAAGCACCTTTGACTGCTTTCTTATCTTTTACGGTCGTTTTGCCTGCTGCGGTTGTACCAACCTTGGTTGCCTTGCCCTTTACTACACGGTATACATCGTAAGATGCTGCATCTTTTACTGCTTCTACCGTTACATTTACAACAACACCTGTTTTGGTAACTTTTGCTTTTGCTGCTTTTACCTTCGGTGCATCCAGAGCAACTGCAGGAGTCTCTGCTTTCTTCAGGGCTGCCTGTGCATTTCTAAGTGCCAGTGTCAGGCTTTCCAGGGTTGCTTTATCTGCATCTGCCGGAGCATTTTTCAGTGCCTTGTAAGCTGCATCAAATACTTTCCAGCTTGCTTCTTCATAATCTTTCTGTCCTGCATCTACAATCGCCGCTGCGTCTTTCAGTGTGTTGGCTGCGTTTTCTTTTGCTTTTTCCAGATCAGCTGTTTCCTGAAGTACCAGAGCATCTTTTGCATCATTCAGATCTTTGATTGCCTTTTCAAGTTCTGCTACGGTTACTCCGTCTTTGCCTGGAAGATCTTTCACTGCTTTATATACTGTCACTGCATTATTATAAGATGCCACTGTATATGTGTTGCCATTTTTCATCAGATCATCATAAACAGCTGTCAGCAGACTGTTCAGTTCTTCTTTCTTGGCAGCAACTTTAGTCTTCAGACCTTTCTTCGCATCATTGATTGCTTTGACTGCGTCTTCAATTTCGGTCTTTGATGCATCTGTCTTGTCTTTCAGTGTATTTGCTTTTGCCAGAGCATTTTTCAGAGGTGCGTAGCTTTCTTCTGTATAATCAGCTTCCACAATATCTTTGACAGAATCAATTGCTGTTTTCAGTTCTGCTTTGTCTTCTGCGGATGCTTTGTTTGTTGTAACAGTCAGTGTGATCTCTTTTGTGCTTGTCTTGGTTGCATCAGATGCCAGAGTTGCCGTTACTTTTACTTTTGCTGTACCTGCTGCTGTCACTGTCACTGCATTGTCTTTTACAGTTGCACCTGTTGTACCTGCGTCTGTTACTGTGTAGGTATAGTTTACAGTTCCGTCATGTCCTTCTACCTTGCAGTCACCGGTTACCTGTGCTTTTGCACTCAGTGTTACGGTCTTGCTGTCTGCTACGCCAAGATCAATCGTCTGATCTGCAACACCTGTGATCTCGCCAACTACACAGGAGCAAACAATTTTTGCAGTTGCCGGGAATGTCTTTGTCACGGTCATGGTCTTTCCGTCTGCTGAAATCGTAACGGTTGCACTGTCTACGCTTGGTTTGCTGATGTCGGTAAATTTAAATCCGGAACGAGCCGTGTATACGGTTGTTGCAGTATATGCTGTCTCTCCGGCAAACTTGGCATCTTTTTCAAGAGCAGTACCGTTTGCTGACCATGTTGTCACTGCTGTGTATGGAATTGCAGAAATATCAGCATCTGGTGCCACCTTTTCCAGAGCGGCCTTGATCTCATCATAAGATTTTGTCAGACCTTCTGAATAATCGGTGCCTTTGTAAAGTTTGATATCTGCAATCTTACCATCTACCTGATCCAGTGTGGAGTATTTAACACCGTTTCCATCTGCCTCGTGGTTTGTACTCTTTTCAGTATTGTATCCGATTGTAAAGATACTGGATGCATAAGATTTAAATACAACCTGGTATCCATCTGATGCATTTACTCTTCCCGGTGTAGCTTCACCAGCTTTTCCATCTACATAAAGCTGCATATTTGTTCCGGTATATACCAGTGCGATATCATGCCATTCTCCCCAGAAGGTATCGGCATCATATTTATACTGTACCTCTGGCCATTTATCTTGTGCATCGCAGCAGTACAGGATCACGCGGTTGTTTGCACCGTCTACCTGGATACCATACTGAGAATCCATCTTACCAAGGATATTTACAACTTCATCAGTTTTATTCTTCAGTTTTACTTTTGTGCGAAGAACCATCGGTGTATCGCCGGATACATCAAATTTATCATTGTTTGCTCCGTTGTTCGGTGCAGTCAGTCTTCCCTGGAATGCCAATACGCCGCCATCTTCAACGACCGTTGTCGGAACGTCATCTTTCACTTCCAGTGTAGCCGGTTTCGCAGACTGGTCTTCCATTGCAACATAGCTTGGTACTACTGCAGTTTCTCCGGCTACCGGTGCTGTATAAGAAAGCCTCGGTGCTGTGATCACAGAATCTTCGGTAACTGGCGGAGCCGGTGTTTCAGCTTTTTTCAGTGCTTTGATCGCATTTGCCAGTGTATCTGCGATTTTCTGAACATCCTCATCTTTTGTCTCATCGGTAACAGCATTTGCTGCTGCCAGAGCTTCTTCGAACACTTTGTAAGAATCTTCTGTATATTTATCAGCGGATTCTACTTTTTCTGCATCTGCAAGTGCTGCCGCAAGAGCTTTGCGTGCCTCGGATTCTGACGGAGCTGCATCCTTTTCACCGATCACGCCGAATTCTGCTGCGTTAATGTATTTACTTGGCTCAGCACCGGCTGTCTTGATGACTTCAACTTTTACATCTGTGACATCTGCGTATTCTGTGCCAAATTCTAATGTTTTTTCGGCAAAGTTCTGATCTGCACCTTCTGCATCTTTCTTTACATAAGTCCATGCAGTATCACCTTCTGCCTTTCCTGCCGGAGTCCAGTTTGTACCGTTGTCTGTGGATACAAAAACTTTGCATTCAGAAATCGCACCACTTGCAATATTTCCTGCATTATCATAAAGATTTCTCGGTATGTAAGTAAATGCTTTCACCGTTGTAGCTTTTGCCAGCGTAATAGTATATGTATTATTACCGGTCAGTTTCCCGTCTGCATAAGTTGCCTTTGGTTTGGATGGATCGCTCCAGTTTGTATGCCAGTAGGTATCCGTTTTTCCATCGAGTGCATTACTTGTTGCACCATCTTCACCTTGATTATCGTGTATCCGCTCTTCACTGTCGGCCTTACCAGTCAGCCCTTCCAGTTTTCCGTACTCTTTATCTGATGGTTTTGTTGTCTCTGCCGGTACGCTGAAAACCAGAGTCAGAGTCATGGTTTTTCCTTTCTCTGATATAACTACATCTGATGCATTTACAGCAACTTCTTTCTCTCCAACCTGGATTTTCTCCGGAATACTAGTTTCATCAAATATATTTCCTTCTTCTGCTTTCAGAGCGATTGTTAAAGTATAATTCTGTCCGGCTTCAAATTTTGTTACTGTGTTGCCATCAGAATCTGTCCATGCAGTTGCAACGGTGTATCCTTTCGGATCAGTCGCAGTTACGTCAGCAGGTTTCTCCCCTGTTACAGGTGCGACTGCTGTAAGTACAGGTTTACTGATGACTTTATCTTCTGCAACAACTTCTTCTGCTTTATAAATATCAATCGCTGCGGCATTAATATAGGCATCTGTCTGATCGCCTGCTGAATGTTTTACTTCGATACGGATATGTTTTGCTGTTTCCGGCGAGAATGTCACATTTTTTTCATCAGAATTATTCTCCCAATCTGCTGTTGCCACCTGCTTCCAGTCTGTGATCGCAGAAACGTCATTAACATCTGCATTGGAGATATAAATATTGGCAGCGGTAATTCTTCCGTTTGCAACACCATTTCCTGATCCCGATCCCTGACGAGGCAGATAAGCAATCTTTCCGATCGTTTCAGAGCCTGCAAGGTTGATATACAGATTGTTTCTGGAAATCAGTTCAGTCGGAGTAGTCATCGTTCCAGGACGTACTATTTCAGTAAATCCTTCATCTGCGGCAACTGTTCCGCCGTTTCCGCCCCAGCTTGAATGGTATCCTGTAGCTTCATTGTTATCCACAAGATTCTTCAATGCTGCATCGCCCTGGGAGGAACACTCTGCTTTTGCCAAAATATTGCCACTGTCTATTTTTGTATTGTCATCCCTGTATACATAAAGTTCTTTGCCGGAAATAAAAGTATTGTTCGGATTACCTGCAGTGTTCAGTACTTCTATCTTAATTTCTTTCACATCACTTATTGCATCTGTAAATTCTATCGTTGCTTTACTTTCTGTAAAACTCAACGTATATGGATCTTCCTGTACTTTCTTGAATTCTGCATTTTCGGCTGATGTCTTATAATAAATATTGCATTTTTTAATCGTACCATTATTGCCTGCACCATTTGAAACATATTCCAATTTTTTGACAGTTGATGCTTCAGTCAAAGTCAAGGTGATATTGTTGTTCGAATTCATGATAACTTCGCCGCCCTGTTTAACCGGCTGATTATCACCTTCCCATGCTGAATGCCAGTAGTCGTCTGGGTTTCCATTTAATACAGCATTCATTGTATTTGTTCCATCAGCACAATCTGCTGAAGCTGTCAGACCCTCTGTAAGTTTTGTATAATTATAATTCTTTGTTTCTGCTTCTTCCGAAGCTGCAAGAGCACTCAATGCTCCAAGTCCGGATACCGGTGCACTTGTCACAACCATAGTACCTACCAGTAATCCTGCTAAAACCTGTTTGAATTTCATACGTTTTTACCTTTTCCTTTCATAAATATTTATGGCAGACATCTGTATCGCTGTCTGCTTCTCCCTGTGGTAACTGCTGTTACTGCACTGTGAAACATCTCATGCTGTTCCACTCTTATTTTATTCCAAGACTTCTTCGCCTCAAAATTAGGTATAGTATACTATACTTTTCATTCTATTTCAAGTCTTTTTGTAATTTATCACCAGTTTTATCACCAATATTGCGTTTCTGTTTTATTATTTGTGCTGCTTTTTTAATTATTTTCTGTTATTTCCTGCATTTTTCGTGCATATCAAAACCATTTTTTTGAGAATTCTTTTGCTGCACAGGTATATCAAAAGCAGGTGTATCTGCTTTATACCGCTGATACACCTGCCTGTTTTTTAAATCATATACTATATGCCGGATATCACACCAGTTTGACGTAAATTACTCAATCGGATCTGTTTCAATGATAAATTTCACATTGCTGTCCACACCGGATGCTTTTCCACTGAAAGTATCATATGTGCACTCATCAGAGCTGAGTGCTTTGATGCGGTCGATCACCGTGAGCAGATCATCTTCTACGGTTTCTTTGAGTTTCTTGGTGCCTTCTTCTTCGAATTCAGAAGTTCCGTCTGCCAGTTCTTTTGCTCCGTCTGCCAGCTGGCTGATACCATCTGCTACCTGTCCGCTTGCGGTCTGAAGGGTACCGGCTCCTGTGAAGAGCTCATCTACGCCGGAAAGCAAGGTTGCAGAGCCATCTGTCAGAGTTGCATTATTAGATACCAGGGTAGATGCTCCTGCCGAAAGCTGCGTGGAAAGCTGAGATACACCGCTTGCCAGCTGTTTGGTTCCTTTCTGCAGTGTCTTGACCCCTGCATTCAGTACCGGTGCGTTCTGTTTCAGTTCTTTTGCTCCGGATGTAAGCTGATCGTTGTATGAGCCAAGTGAATCGAATCCGCTCAGCAGACTTGCGATTCCGGCTCCCGCACTCGGAAGAGATGCAGTCTGTGTTTTCAGAGTCTTTACATTTCCGGCAAGTGTATCGATTGCAGCATCCAGTCCCTGCATGCCTGTATTCAGTACTTTGACACTGGTTGTCAGCTGTGTCATCGGTGCTTCCGGAATGCTCACACCGGAAAGTGTTGCCAGTTTTGTCTGCATGCCATCCAGTTTTGTGCTCATCTGTCCAGCTGCACTCTGAAGGGTCTCAAGGCTGGTCTTCATATTCTGAAGTGTTGCAGTCAGTGATGCCGTGTCGATACCCGGCATGCTGATTTCGACATCCGGTGCCGTTACCTGATCTACCGCTGTCACGCCAGTAGTATCTGCAGATACGGTGGTATCCACTTTGGATACGCTCGGCAGATTTGATTTTGCAGCGGTCAGAGAATTTACCAGATCTGTATTGCCGGCTGCCTGTGCTGCTGCAATCGCTGTATCAAGAGCGGCTCTTGCACTCTCAATCTGACCATTCGCCGTGTCAATCTGACCATTTGCCGCTGCCACCTGGCTGTTTGCACTTTCAACTGCAGAATTCACAGAGGATTTTGCTGCATCGAGTTTGCTGTTGCGGTCTGCAATCTGTGCATTGACATTCTGAACGGATGTGCCCATTGCTGTTGCGATCGCAGTCTGTGCCTGTGTCTGTAAAGTAGTAAGGGCAGTGCTGATTGTCTGAAGCTGTGCTGCCAGTGACTGTCCGTCTGCCATCAGCTGTGCTGCCGGTGCTTTGATGGAGCTGTCTACTGCACCTGAAAGTTCTTTGCCCTCTGTAATCAGTTCACTTCCTGTCTGAGCAAGTCCGTTAACCTGTGATGCCAGTCCGGACAGACTTTCAAGAGAACTCTCAAGCTGTGCCGTTCCGGCTGCCAGAGCAGAAGAAGCCGCCTTGAGATCTTCCTGTGTACTGCCTTCTCCGTCCATTGCGGCATACATCTGATCGATCGCTGTGCTCACCTGTGAAAGACCTGTTGTCAACGGTTTCAGTGCTTTTGCACCGTCTGCCAGTTTCTTTTCACCTGCGATGTAAGAAGTCACACCGTCTGCCAGTGTGGAGGTTCCTTTTGTATAGGTCTGTACACCGGATACGATGCTGTTTACACCATTTTTGTATTCTGTTACTTTTCCGGTCATAACACCCTTGCTTCCGAGATATTTCTGGATACCCTGATTCAGCTGTTCTGCACCCTGTGTATACGCGTTGATTCCGCTGTCCAGCTGTTTTGCACCGCCGTTCAACTGATCGATACCATCCTTTAAGGTCTGGATTCCGTCATCAAACTCTCCGTATTTCTCATTCAGAGTATCTGCACCGTCAGACAGCTCTTTGGAACCATCAACCAGTTTCAGTGCAGCATCCTCGAGATCATCCAGGGCATCTGTCAGCTCATCGGTATCCGAGATGCTGTCCACATCCAGCTGTTTTAAAATGTCTGTCATTGCTACGGTGAAGGTGGAGTCCATCTCGAAATCCGTTACATCCGCTGTAATCTCCAGACTCTCCGGAAGTGTGATATCTTTTTCCTGATCTTTGGAAAGGTTCAGGCTTTCTTTTAAACCTGGCATTGCCACACCGATCACAATATTTCTGCTTCCATCGGATACCACTTTTCCATTGTCGATCACAATGTTGGAGAAATGTTCATCCGGAAGGATCATTCCGGTCACCATAACAAATGGATTATAAATATTTTCTGTCTTGCCGTCGATTTTTGTTGTTGTTTTTGCTTTGTTTTCATAATTTACCTGAATCTTCAGCTTTCCGCTCTTGCCGACCAGATCATTTGGATCTGTTTCTACACCATCCAGAAAATATTTAAGCTTTACAGATACCGGAAGTTCTTTGCTTGTAGTACCCTGATAATAAATATCGGAACCGTCTGCCTGCCAGCTCATGGAGTCACCGCTTCCGGTGTAAGTTTCATCGCCCTTTACATTCTCGATATCCTGCAGATCGGATTTGTCTTTTATCGTACTGTCACCATTGCTGTTTTTCAACCAGTTTGATACGGTAACGTCTGTCGTATTTCCGGATGCATCCGCATTGACATAAACGGTTTCTTCTTTTGATACATCTGCGGCAGCTGCACTTACCGGCACACCACCCATTACAGCAGCCATTCCCACTGCAATTCCTCTATAAACAACTTTTTTTGTATTTACATTTTTTCTGATTTTTTTTGCCATGATCTATTACCTCCTGCTGCCGCCTCTTCTGCGACATTTTCTAAGCCAGCTCCTCTTTTCACGTGACATTATATGCTTTGCGGCTTTTATATTTCATTAGTCACTATTGAGATGATGTATAATTTTTCGACACATTTACGGAAGTGTACAATTTTTTTACATCGCCGCTTCCTTTGCCTATTTTTCTTCTTTCTAAGAAGTAGTATAGTAGAAAGAAGTTAAGAATACTATAGGGTTTGTTTGTGTTTTTTTCTCATAAATGAAAAAGAAGGTGATATTTTGAATACACAGGACGTAACACGCTCCGTTATCCGTCTGGAACTTGTAAGAGCTTTTCGCGGTATGGAAAGTAATCCGAAACGAACGCTCCGCAAACTGGCAGATCTCGGAAAAGTATGTGCCAGAGGATCGGTGCAAAAAGAAATATTCGGCATTTTTCAGCAGTGTCTCAGATATAAAGACAGTCCTTATTTTTCTGTTATGCAGAATCTCGTCAGAAATGTATCGGCAGAAAATCTGACTACTTTCGGTATGAACCTCGGTTACAACAGCTGGACGGACGGTGCAAAAAAAATCCGTGCAAAAAGGGATAATGAAGGCATCTTAACTTCCTGGATCCAGATACTGGATCTCTCAAAGAGCGAATGGACAGCTGAAAACCTCAATGCTTTTATTGATTTTTGGAAAACATATGGTGTCTGCACTTATGCTTTCCTTCCATCTGCCTCCTTTTCAGAGAACACGTTTCTGCCGGAGGTATTTCAAAAGCAGGATGACTGTGCATTCTTATGGTTTCTTTCGGATGTGGATTCTTTCTGTATCAATATGGATGATTATAAAGATGTGCAGAATGTAATGCCAATCTTCAAAATGGAAGCTTTAATGGAATCTGAAATCCATCAGATATTAAGTGCCCACAAAAAACTTTATGGCGTTTATCAGCTATATAATGAACAGAATATCCGGGAATGCATTTCACGGAAAAGTCTGGGGCTTCTGTCTTCTCTTGCCACACCATTTTTGTTTTTTTTATCAGAAGACAGAAAAAGCGACACCAGCAGTGTCGCTTCCAGATTTGCCGTGGATACCCGCATGAAGCAGGCATATCCGTTTTTAGCTGTTGATTTTTATTCTGATATCACACGGATCAATGAGATTATTTCAGGTGATCCGCTCCCGATTCATATCACAGAACGGATGAATCGGCTGCTTTCTTCTGTTTAACTTCCAGAATCTTTTTCGCCCCCAGGGAAATTGTCTCATCCAGCTGTCGGACAAATTCTCTGGGCTGCATAATATTCTCATCCATTACCCAGCGGATAATCGCCATCAAAAAAGCATCTCCGAAAAACCGCAGAAAAAAAGCTTCTTCTTTTCCGGCACCCATGATCTGATCCGCAAGATACTTCAGATATGGATCCATCACTTCTGAAAAATATTCCTGGAAAGAATTCTGTCCTTCCATCTTTAATGCCACACGGTAAAAATCTCTTTCCTGATATAGATAATCGCAGATATCTTCCAGAAGTTGCAATGCATCTTTATATTCCTCCAGATGGATATTGCTCACAAATTCTGTATAAAAGATCCAGTTGATCAGATCGTACTTGTCTTTGAAATGATAATAAAAACTGTTGCGATTCATACCGCATGCTCCGCATATATCAGAAATGCTGATCTTGGAAAGCTTTTTTTCTTTCATCAGAGCTTTCATCGCCGCTGCCATCGCATTCCTTGTGATATTGGAATCTGCCATTTTCTCACCTCATAAACACACTTTTCCTGTATCTTATACCATCCTTCCAAAAGGTGCAAGCAACTTTTTTCCATTTTATTGCATTTTTTTCACTTTTCTTCTATACTGAATGAAACAAAACAGTATCTGTAATATCGGGCACAGGTCGAAGGACTTCCTGCCAAAATTGTAAGAATGCAACTGAAATCGGAAAGGATTATATATGAAAAAATATCATTTATTTTTGCCTCTTCTTGGCATCCTGCTACTGGTTTCCGGCGGATGCAGCAAACGAAAGGAACCGAAACCTCTGATCACGGAGGCTCCTGCAGTGGAAACAGAAATCGGAGGCTATATAACAGAAACTGAAAGCAGCACGCCGGAATCACAGTCCGTATCCGGTACGATCCGCTTGCCGATCCAGGAACCGGAACACCAAAAAGAATCCAGCACAGAATCCGAAGTTGTTTCTGCATCTATTTATATAGGAAGCAATGGAAGTTTCCGTGCTTATCCCTATGCCGGCGGAGATATTGTCACGCCGGAATCTCTGATCGCTGCAATGGCTGATCTGACCGGATGGAATCTGGATCTTGCCGAATCTGTCACCGGAGAAAATGAGAACAGTCTCACAGTCTGTTTTGCCAGATCCTGCTCTCTTTTTACTGGCACTGCATCCGCTGAAAAGGAAGCATTTCCCATCTACAGCAAGGATCAGCTTTATCGTCAGATTCTTGACAGTATCTGCTATACCTTACAGGTGAATTTTTCACAGGATCAGGATCTGTCCATCTATTATTGTACCGTCGATAAAAACGGAGAAAAAATCCCCATCGAACTGGAAGATCTTGGCATCACTGTTCCTTCCGGAGAACCTTACCAGCACTTCCCTTCTTTTTAGGATCTGTCTGCATTTCACACAATTTTCAAACAAAAAACACAATTTCATCTCATATCAAACACACAATCCTTATAAAATATTGAAAAGATTGAAAATCAGGGCGTTTTTGCCCTGATTTATAAGATCATATGTTATTTATTTAAGGAGGATATTGTTTTGATTGAAGTCAGACACTTAACCAAACGCTACGGTGACACGCTCGCTGTAGACGATTTGAATTTCACGATTGAAAAAGGCCGTATTTATGGATTCTTAGGTCCAAACGGTGCCGGCAAATCCACCACAATGAATATCATAACCGGTTATCTCGCTTCCACCGACGGAAGTGTTACGATTAACGGACATGACATTCTGGAAGACGCAGAAGCCGCAAAAAAGAACATCGGTTATCTGCCGGAACTGCCGCCGCTTTATTTTGATATGACGGTAAAAGAATATCTTGCATTTGCCGCCGAGCTGAAAAAAATCCCAAAAGCGGAACGGAAAAATCAGATAAGCAGAGTATCTGCAACCACAAAACTGGATGCCGTACAGAACCGTCTGATCAAAAATCTTTCCAAAGGTTACCGTCAGAGAGTAGGACTTGCACAGGCATTGCTCGGATCACCGGAAATCCTGATCCTGGATGAGCCTACGGTTGGTCTGGATCCAAAACAGATCCTGGAGATCCGTGATCTGATCAAAGAACTCGGAAAAGAACATACGGTTATCTTAAGTTCCCACATTCTTTCGGAAATCAGTGCTGTCTGCGACTACGTCCTGATCCTTTCACACGGAAAACTGGTAGCCAGCGACACTCTGGAAAATCTTACTTCACTGATGCAGGGACAAAATAGTCTGATTGTAACGGTGAAATCTTCCAAAGAACAGCTGAAAGAAATTCTGCGAGGCATCACAGCCGTGAAAGAATTTCACTTTATGGGCGACTGCGAAGAAGAACATTGTGTAAAAGCAGAGATCAAAACCGATCCTTCTTCCGATATCCGGGAACTGCTTTTCTATCAGCTGGCAGAAAAGAATCTTCCGATCCTTGCCATGCAGCTTGTGAGACTGTCACTGGAAGATATCTTCCTCGAACTGACTGCCGATGATCAGGCAGCAAAAAAAGTGATTACCGGTACACCATCTTCCCCTACAGAAAATGCGGACGATACCGATACCGACACGACAGAATCGGATACAGAGAAAGGAGACAACGAAAATGCTGTGCATATGTAAAAGAGAAATCCGAAGTTTTTTTCATTCTATGATAGGATGGGTGTTCGGTGCATTCCTGCTTCTGATGGCGGGTATTTATTTTACTGCCTATAACCTGAATTATGGCTATCCACTGTTCAGTTATACGCTCTCTTCCATCACCTTTCTGTTTCTGATCGTGTCACCGATCCTTGCCATGCGAACGCTTGCAGAGGAACGCAAACAGAAGACGGACCAGCTGCTTCTCACTGCACCGGTGACGGTATGGCAGATTGTGTTTGGAAAATACCTGGCACTGATCGTCACTTTTCTTCTTCCGGTCGTGATCCTGTGTTTCTATCCGCTGATCATGGCACAGTACGGAAGCATTGCTTTTGCATCTACTTACGTGGCACTGCTTGGTTTTTTTCTGCTTGGATGTACCTGCCTGGCTGTGGGACTGTTCTTCTCGTCTCTTACGGAAAGCCAGATTCTTGCCGCAGTCGGAACCTTCGCTTTTCTGCTGGTATGTTATCTGATGGATGGAATCAGCGGATTTTTCCCGGAAACTGCCGGTGCTTCCCTTTTTGCACTTGTTGTCATTGTTCTGCTTATAGGTTTGCTGATTTATCATACCACACAGAACATCCTGCTTCCGCTTGTGATCGGTGTCATCGGTGAAGGTGTCCTTGCCGTTCTTTATTTTGTGAAACAAAGCATGTTCGAAGGCATCATCCAGAAAATACTGAATCTTTTCAATATGTCCAGTCACTTCAGCAATTTTACGAATAGTATTCTTGATCTTACCGGTGTTGTCTACTATCTTTCCTTTATTGGAATTATGCTGTTTCTGACGGTTCAGAGCATTCAGAAAAGACGTTGGAATTAGGAGGTTTCGCCATGAACATCAATTTAAAATCAAAAAAGCCGGCTAATATGCTGCAGCCAAAAAACAAAAAACTTTTAAAGAAGGGATCTTACAGCCTTGCTTTTACGGTTGTCGTCCTTGCGATCGCCGTCTTTCTGAATCTTCTGATCGGTGAGCTTCCTTCCTCTGCAACGAAAATAGATGTCAGTGAAAATAAACTTTACAGTATCGGTGACGTGACAAAGAACGTTGCTTCTTCTCTGACAGAAGATGTTACCCTTTATCTTCTTGCAGAAGACGGAAGTGAGGATGCTACATTAAACGAACTTCTGACACGTTATGCAGATCTCTCTTCTCACATTAAATATGAGAAAAAGGACCCGGTTCTGAATCCAAGCTTTGCTTCTTCCTATACCGACGAAGATCTTGCTTCCAACAGTGTGATCGTTGTCAGTGACAAACGAAGCAAGGTGATCCCTTACAGTGATCTGTATGAAAGCAGTGTCAATTACCAGACTTACTCTATGGAAACAACTGCATTTGACGGTGAAGGTCAGGTCACCAGTGCGATCGCCTATGTCACAACAGAGGATCTTCCGATCCTATATACATTAACAGGACATGAAGAAAATGATCTTGATTCCTCCATGCAGTCTGCTATCGAAAAAGAAAATATCGAAGTTCAGGAACTGAATCTTCTCACAGCCGGAACGGTTCCGGAAGACGCATCCTGCCTGATGATCAATGCTCCGCAGAAAGATTTCTCCGACGATGAGACCAGTGCCATTCTGACCTATCTGCAAAATGGCGGTCATGCTTTTCTGGTATCCGGATATACCACAACGGAAATGCCGAATTATCATTCTATTCTGGAACAGTATGGCGTTTCTATTGAAAAAGGCGTTGTTCTGGAAGGTGACAACAATCATTATGTTTCCGGAAATCCTCTTTATCTGGTGCCGGAGATCCAGTCCTGCGATGCTACCGGAAGCCTTTCCGGCTCAAACAGCTATGTGCTGATGCCGATCGGTCAGAGTATCAAAACACTGGACAGCAAATCCGATGACATCACAGTAACCGATATGCTGACTTCTACCAGTTCTGCATATTTAAAAGCAGATCCGGAAAATATGGAGAGCCTTTCCAAAGAAGAGAACGATGAAAGCGGTCCGTTTACTCTGGCAGCAGCCATTACCGAAGACATCGGAAACGGATCTGATTCCGAAGAAGAGGCCGAAACAGAAACTATTGTAGAAGGGGAAAGCAGTGCTTCTCAGGTTGAGGCTGAAAGCGAAACAGAAGCTGCCGAAGATGCAAAAGAAACCAGGCTGGTCGTTCTTGCAAGCAGTCAGTTTCTGACCAGCAATACAGACTCTGCTGTTTCCGGCGGCAATACAAAACTTCTCACAAACGCTTTAAGCTGGATGTGCGGACAGAGTTCCAGTATCTCCATTCCTTCCAAGAGTATGCAGCTGTCTTATCTGACCCTGACATCTGCAAATGTCAACCTCTGGAGCATTATTACCATTGCCGTTCTTCCGGTTCTGTTCCTAGTAACCGGCGGTGTGATCTGGCTGAAAAGGAGGAAAAAATAATGAAGAAAAAATCATTTGGACTGGCTGCGGCCGTTGCTGTTCTGATCGTACTTGGTGGCAGTTATGCATTGCTTGCCAACCATAACCGGATACAGGAGTCGGAATCAGCTGCTGCGGAATCGGAAACTGGTGTAGCAGTAGCAACGATCGCCTCTGATAAAGTCTCTTCTTTTCAGCTGGCAGACGGTGATACTTCTTTTACGCTGACAAAAACAGACAACAGCTGGATCTGTGTTCAGGACGAGACGTTTCCGTTATCCAACGATGCTGCTTCCGAACTGGTAAATACCTTCTCTTCCCTCCAGGCTGTGCGTGATCTTGGCACTGCACAGGATGGGGAAAATTATGGATTTTCGGAAAACGCTCCTACGGTCACGCTCACTTCTTCCGACAGTACAAACTGCAGCTTTGTTCTTGGCGAAGCCAACAGCATGACCGGTGATTATTATCTGAAACGTGAAGACAGCGGAGAAATTTATACCGTAAGCTCTTCCCTTGCAGATTCCTTTCATAAAACGTTAACGGATCTGGCTGAAATCGAAAGTTTTCCGACGATTTCTTCCGATAATATCCAGGAGCTTTCGATAACCGAAGAAGGTACGACACTGCTTTTTGAGAGCAGTACCACCGGTTCGGTAAAAACCTGGCAGATTTCCCAGTCTCAGGACGGAGGCAAAACAGAAAGTACTCCTGAAAAAGCGACCGTAAACACCGTGACAACCCTTGTGGACCACCTCGGAAATCTTTCTTTTGACAGTTTTGTGGATCATAAAGAAGAAAACAAAGAAAAATACGGACTGAAGAATCCGTCCATGACGATAAACTTCCAATATACCGAAGCGACAGATTCGGATGATGCTACAACGGAAGCCGAGTTAGAAACAGACCCTTCTTCCGAAACAGAAAGCGAAACAGCAAACGAAACCGAACCTGCCGAAATTCTCAGCGGAACTCTCTATGTGGGAGAACAGGCAGAAGACGGATCTTACTATGTTCAGCTCGATGGAAGCAATAATATTTATCTGATGTCAGCGGATAAACTGTCCGCATTCCAGGGATTAAATTACGATGATTATCCGGAGAGTGAAGAAGAAAGTACAGAAAGTGAAACCTCCGCCGAGTAGAAATTTACTGTTTTTTCTTTTTCAGTACAAAAAGATGAAATGAAAGTGTTATAGAGTGCCGGACGCAAAAAGACAGGGCACAATTTACACTTCTATAATCTTTTTTTGTTTTGCACAGAAGAAAGAAATAGCCTCCATACCGTCTGCCCGGCAGTTTACGCTATGGAAGCGAAAGTGAATTCAGCAAAATAATTTTGGCTTGAGAAAGCTTTTTGCTTAAGCGACCCCTGGCAGGCCAGGAGCTTTTAGCAATGTGCAAACGAAACCGCATTGTAAAACATAGTGCGTAAAATAATACAACCATGATGAATTCGAAAACAAATCGCTCTGACGGTAGCGAGGCTTCCGTCGTGAGGTTTGCGATGTTGCCGCCCCAGAGAGCCGCTGTCTGAGCCTCGAAGAGGCGAGTTTAGGCGAAGGGCGGCTAACACACGAGCGAACCGAACAGGAAACGATGCGTGTCAGGAGATTGTTTTCGAATCATCATGGCGTCTTATTTTATATCTAAGTTTTTCTAACGCCCATCTTCTTGCCCTTCGGACAAGAAGCATCCCTCGCTCTAAAGAGCTCGGTCAATTTTTATTTGGTGGTAGACCCGAATCCTCCGTTTCTGACTGCCGTTGCATCGTCATCCACGGTAATCCCATACTCTACAAAAATCCCCTGCATAAATCCCTGACCTTTTTCTACGGTCAGTGTCTTCTCTTGTTTGGCATCGTTTGTAATCTTTGCAAACATATGACCTTCGTTATCGGAATAGAAATAATCGCTGTCTATGATTCCGACACTGTTGTCCAGCTGCAGGCGGTATTTGAATCCCAGGCCGCTGCGAGGGTATAACTTCAGCACCCATCCTTCTTCCATCTCAACGCGGATCCCGGTCGGGATTTTGATAGTTTCGCCGGATTTCAGGCTAAAGGTTTCCGGTGTATAAAAATCGTAGCCTGCAGATCCTGCGGTTGCACGTTTTGGCAGTTTGATATCTTCGTAAATTTTCTGAAGTTTTGCTTCTGTAGTCTGAGGGAACTCTCCCATCCATCCTTCTTTAAACTGTTCAAAACTTACTTTATGAAATTTTGCTATTCTTTTCATGCTTTTCTCCGTTTTCTGTGTCATAGGACACGGTTGTACAGGTATCCCTTATTGTCTCAGGTTCTTTTTTTGAACATGGATACTGTCCATACTATTCGCAGTACAGACAGACTTTTCCTGTTTCCAGTGATTTTGGCACATCGATTACCCGCTGATTGCTGCTGCCTTTCCAGTGAAGCTGCACATTGCGTTTGTCTTTCTCATATTCGCCGTCTACACAGACATCCACATACTGCATCACTTCAAAATGGCTGATCTGTTCCCACAGATATCCGGTGTACAGCCAGATTGTTTTCGTTGGAAATTTTTCTCTGATCTCATGCACCAGTGCACGGATATCCAGACGGTTTGCCGGATGCAGCGGATCTCCGCCGCTTAAGGTAATACCGGAGACATAGCTTTTGCCCAGTTCCTCAAACAGCTCGTTTTTTGCTTCCTGGTTAAACGGAATGCCGCCATTTGGATCCCAGGTGATCGGATTCTGACATTCCTCACAGCAGTGATTGCAGCCAGAAACCCAGAGTACAACACGCAATCCGTCTCCGTTTAACATATCGTCCTTTGTTATATTATGGTATCTCATATCGTCTCCTTGTTTCTTATCATACATAAATTTATCCAGAGTAGTAACACGTCGGTTTGCTGCTCTCCTGTCGGGGCGGGATTCAAAAAACTTGTAAGTGCTGTTTCTACCTGTCACTTAGTTGCCGCACTCGATACTGATCTCATTGAATAGATCAAGCACATCATCTACATTCATATTTTTCTTCTCTTCGCCCTTTTTGTCAAGGATTACTTTTCCCTGATGCATCATGACGATACGCGTGCCGTATTCGATCGCATAGCGAAGATTGTGGGTAACCATGATGGATGTGAGCTTCTTTTCACGCACAATCTGATCCGTCAGACGCATATTGATCTCGGCAGTCTTTGGATCCAGTGCAGCCGTGTGTTCATCCAGGATCAGGAAATCCAACGGTGTCATCGTGGACATCAGAAGTGACATTGCCTGTCTCTGTCCTCCGGACAGGGCTCCGACTTTTACATGAAGCTTATCTTCCAGTCCGAGATTCAGCGGACGGAGCAACTCGCGGTAAGCTTCTTCTCTTTTTTTGTTGACACCCTTTCCAAGGTTATAGGCTTTTCCTTTATTCTCTGCCATTGCCATATTTTCAAGGATCGTCATGGACGGGCAGGTTCCCATGGAAGGATTCTGAAAAACGCGTCCGATTCTTCCCATGCGTTTATATTCCGGCATATTTGTGATATTGGTGCCGTTGATCAGGACAGCTCCTTCATCAATCGGAATGCTCCCGCAGATAATATTCAGCATGGAAGTTTTTCCGGAACCGTTGCTGCCGACAACCGCAACAAACTCACCGTCATCGACTTTAAAATTAAAATTGTTGAACAGGCACATTTCATTGACTGTGCCAGGATTATAGTATTTATAAATTTCTCTGAGTTCAAGCATCGACTTTCACCTTGACCTTCCTGTTTCGTTCCATTCCAAGCACCAGGATCAGCAGGAACAATGCCGCTGTGATAAATTTCAGGTCCGTGGACTCAAAACCAAAACGAATGGCGATTGCCACACATGCTTTATAGATCACCGAACCGATTACCACGCTTGATGTCACACGCAGAATCGTTACTTTACGGAAAAGGCTGGTTCCGATGATCACACTGGCAAGACCGATGACCATCGTTCCAGTTCCCATGGATACATCGAAATATCGCTGTTGCTGTGCAAACACACAGCCACTTAATGCCACCAGGCCGTTTGAGATCGCAAGACCCACCACCTTTACCTTTCCTTTGTTTACACCAAGGGATGTAATGATATGATCATTATCCCCGACTGCACGCAGCAGCATACCGGATTTCGTTCTCAGATACCAGTCCAGAATGTATTTGCTGATCAGGGTGATGATCAGAACAATGATCACTACCTTAAAAGAAGAAAGGCTTTTTGGAATGATTTTATCTACCAGATCATTCTGGAAAATGGTACTTTTATTGTAGATCGGCAGGTTTGCCCTGCCTGCGATTCGGAGATTTACCGTATAAAGGGCCGTCATCATAATGATACCGGACAGCAGATCACGCACTTTTAATTTTACATGGATAAGGCCTGTCAATGTTCCGACTACAGCCCCGAGCAGAAAACAGATTGGCAGTGTCAGCAGCGGGTTTACATCTCTGCTGATCAGTGCTGCTGCGATCGCTGCTCCCATCGGGAAACTGCCATCTACCGTCAGATCCGGAAAATCCAGGATTTTGTATGTAATATAAATTCCAAATGCCATGATCGCATATATCAGTCCCTGTTCCAGGACGCTTATCAGCAATGCCATATCAACCTCCGATTATTCCACTGTGATCTCATCGAAAACTTCTGCCGCACCATCTACGGTAGCCTGATCCAGCTCAAAGTTCAGTTTGTCAGCAACTGCGGTATTTACATAAAGGCTTGCACCGCTGCATACTTCATACGGCATTTCTTCTGCCTTTGACTCACCTTTTAAAATCTTGGCTGCCATCTCGCCGGTCTGTTTGCCAAGGGCGATATAATCAATACCCATAGATGCCAGACATCCGCTCTTAACCTGTTCGATTTCAGAACCAAATACCGGGATATTCTTCTCATCTGCGGCTGCGATCACGGTCTGCAGTGCAGATACAACGGTGTTGTCTGTCAGGTTGCTGATGCAGTCTACCTTGGATGCCAGATCCTTTGCAGCCATCTCAACATCTGCTACGGTATTGATACCGCTGTCAACAATCTCAAAATCATAATTCTCTGCCAGCTCTTTGTATTCTTTGATCGTGCTTACGGAGTTTGCTTCGCTTGTTGTGTAAAGAATACCGATCTTCTTTGCATCTGGCATCAGATCACGGATCATTTTCAGCTGTTCCTCAACCGGAAGTTTATCAGAGGTTCCAGTGATATTTCCTACGGAATTGCCCTCTTCATCTGCAAGTCCTGCACCGACCGGGTCAGAAACTGCGGTATATACTACCGGGATCTCACTGTCCAGACAGCTGTTATAGGCACTCATGGCACTCGGAGTTGCGATTGCACAGATCAGATCCACATTTTTGGATACAAAGTTATCAGCGATTGTACTTGCGGTTCCGGTATCTGCCTGTGAATTCTGGTATTCTACTGTCAGATTGACACCTTCTTCGATCCCAGCACTTTTTAAACCTTCCAGGAATCCTTCGCGGCAGTTATCAAGAGAACCGTGCTCTGCAAACTGAGAAATACCGATGGTATAATCACTTTCTGCCGCACTGCTGTCTGCGGATGTTTCACTTCCGGTTGATGCCTGTGTATCTTTTGCAGTGTCTGAACTGCCGCATCCTGTCATCATTGCCATAATCATCGCTGTTGTCATAATACCTGCTAATACTTTTTTCTTCATAAAAGTCCTCCTTCTTCTGCCGTGAAACAGTTACAATTTTCTGATAAATAAAAAAACGTCTCAAGCTTTTCTGCCTGAGACGCTGATATTCATCAACGCGGTACCACTCAAATTGACTTCTGTCCACTTTGCATGTACATAGTTATACATTCCAGATTGATAACGGGTTCGGTTCCCGACAACGCCTACTCTCCTGTCTGGATTTTGGGCTGCCCTCAAAAGTCCATTCAATCATCCACGCCGTACTGCAATCCCACCGTCTGCAGCTCTCTGTGTCTTTATGGAAAATCTACTCTTCTTTCTCATCGGTTTTTCCTATACAACCAATAGTAATACTTTTTTGCGTTCTTGTCAATGAAAATTTCTGTTTTTAATCCACTGTGATCTTTCTGTGCAAAGAACTGCACAGAAGAATCACGATCAGATCAGAGATCATTTGACGGGTGCTGATCTCTAGCCCAGCCTCCGGCACAGGAAACGGCTTTTTTCCATCCTTTTCGGACTTCTTTTCGCCAGTTTTCTTCCTGCTTTGGCAAAAAGGTATGCTCCAGCGCCCAGTTTTTTCGGATTTCTTCGCTGTTTTTCCAGTAGCCGACTCCGATGCCGGCAAGATAGGCAGCTCCAAGGGCTGTCGTCTCGATGCATTTCGGGCGTTCTACTTTTGCATTCAGAAGATCGGCCTGAAACTGCATCAGGAAATCATTGGCACAGGCTCCGCCGTCCACTTTCAGGGATGCAAGTGACAGACCTGCTTCTTTTTCCATCGCTTCGATCACATCCGTGACCTGATAGGCGAGTGACTCTACCGTTGCCCGGATCAGATGTTCTTTTTTCGTGCCGCGTGTGATGCCGACGATCGTTCCTCTGGCATATGGATCCCAGTACGGTGCAGCAAGTCCGGTAAATGCCGGGACGACATAGATACCGTTCGAGTCCTTCACTTTTTTGCAGTATTCTTCGGATTCTGCCGCATGATCGATCATACGCAGATCATCGCGAAGCCACTGAATGGCTGCTCCTGCCACAAAAACGCTGCCTTCCAGTGCGTACTGTATCTGATCGTCAACTCCTGCTGCAATCGTAGTCAGCAGTCCATTTTTTGAGATGACCGGCCAGTCTCCGGTATTCATCAGCAGGAAACAACCGGTGCCATAGGTGTTTTTTACGTCACCGGAGCGAAAACAGCACTGCCCGAACAATGCAGCCTGCTGATCCCCGGCTGCTCCGGCTATCGCAATACCGTCACCGATCAGACAGTCTTTTGTATAACCGTAGACACCACTCGATGGTTTTACTTCCGGCAGCATTTCGCATGGAATATCCAGTTTTTGCAGGATTTCTTCGTCCCATTTTCGTTTATGTATATCAAAGAGCATCGTTCTGGATGCATTGGTGTAATCGGTGACATGTGCCTGCCCGCCTGTCAGTTTCCAGATCAGCCACGTATCTACAGTTCCAAACAGCAGTTCGCCATTTTTTGCACGTTCTCTGCCTTGTTCGATATGATCAAGGATCCAGGCAAGTTTGGTCGCCGAAAAGTAAGCATCTGGGATCAGTCCTGTTTTTTTGTGGATTTTTTCACCAAATCCGTCTTTTACCAGTTCCTCCACTTTTTCTGCAGTCCTGCGGCACTGCCAGACGATCGCATTGTATACCGGCTTTCCGGTTGCCTTCTCCCAGACTATCGTTGTCTCTCTTTGATTGGTAATGCCGATCGCCGCAATGTTCTTTTCCGTTACACCGATCTTGCCCATCGCCTTGGCTGCTACCGCGATCTGCGAAGACCAAATTTCCATCGGATCATGTTCGACCCATCCAGGTTTTGGGAAAATCTGCGTAAATTCCATCTGTGCCATACTGCAGATGTTTCCCTGCCTGTCAAATAAAATGCACCGGGAACTCGTGGTTCCCTGATCCAGTGCCATAATATAGTTCTGCATTTTTACCCCCATTTTATCTTAGTCGGAGAAGACTCCCACTTCTATATTAAGTCCGGAAATCCGTCTCTCGCTAAGACCGATTTTTTATTTGCCTTTTATTATACATTTGGATCTACCAAAAATCCAGTAAAAAACAGGGATTCATTCATCCCGGAACAGACATTTTTTCATATCTTCCGGAAACGGTGCTTCAACGGTGATCCGCTTTCCCTCAAATGGCTGATAAAAACAGATCCTGAATGCATGAAGTGCCGCCCGTTTGATGCCGGTAAAGCAATTCTCTGCATCCACATCTGCTTTTTGATCTGTGTCCGCAAAATACAGCCGATCTCCAATCAGCGGATGCCCTGCATCTGCCATATGTACGCGAATCTGGTGTGTTCGTCCGGTTTCCAGGGTAAGCTGCACCAGTGCCGCTTCCATATACTGTTTCTGCACCTGATAATGTGTGACTGCCGGTTTGCCGTCTTTTGAAACACACATTTTCATCAGGCTTCCGGGCAAAGGTGCGATCGCACCGTTTAATGTTCCGTTCTTTTCTGCAAATATGCCGCTGCAGATCGCCAGATATGTTTTCTGCAACCTGCCGTCTTCTCTTTGTCTGGAGAGTCTTGCCGCTGCCGCACGGTGTTTTGCAAACAGCACGATGCCGCTTGTCTCCAGATCCAGCCTGCCTATGCTGTGAATTTCCACCTGCTGAGTGTTCTTCCGAAAATAATAGGCAAGCTGATTGGCCAGCGTATCCTGATAATGACCATGCGACGGATGTACTGCCATACCGGCTGGTTTATTCACTGCGATCACATCCGCATCTTCATAGAGAATGTCCGGCATTTGTTCAAAGGACAGCAGATGTGCGGAGCTGCTGTTTTTTGTTTCCAGCAAAACTTCCAGCACATCGCCTTCTGACAGTCTGGTCGCCACTCTTGCCCGCTGCCCGCCCAAACAGATGCCATTTTCTGTAAATTTCATGCTTCTGATCTGTGCATTTGAAAATCCGGCAATCTGTTTTAAATATTGCTGTATCGTCAATCCTTTTTCTGCTTTTTCAATAAGGTAGGTTTTTTTATTCATCTTTCGTCTGTCCGCTTTCTGCTACTCTTTCATCTTTGGCTGGAAGATCAGGCTGGCAAGATAGGAAAAGATCAGAGCTGCACTGATCCCGACGGCACTTGCCTTAAATCCTCCCATAAAAATCCCTAAAAATCCATTTTCATCGACTGCTTCTTTAACACCTTTCCAGAGTACGTTTCCGAAACCGAGAAGCGGCACCGAAGCACCGGCACCGGCAAATTCCACAAACGGCTGATAGATGTTAAAGGCTCCAAGCAGTGCTCCGCTGCAGACTAGGATCACCATCACACGTCCCGGCATCAGTTTTGTTTTTTCAAGAAGGATCTGACACAGGGCACAGATCAGTCCGCCCACCCAGAATGCTGTCACATAACTCATGTTTGATACGCTCCTTTCTGTCCGCTAACAATGTTCGATCACGACCGCATGAGCGATCCCGGGCACGGTCTGCCCTTCGTTAAAGCTGACCGTAGAGAGCAGTGCTCCGGTCGGAACAAAAAGAATCCGCTTCCAGTCTCCTTTTTCTATTTTCGGAAGGATCATGGCGGAAAGCGTCACTGCGGAACATCCACAGCCGCTTCCGCCAGAATGTGTATCCTGTAACTTACGGTCATAAATTTCGATTCCGCAGTCCATATGCTGCTTTTTGATATCAAACCCTTTCTCTTTTAGCAGCTCCAGCAGGATCGTCTGGCCGACATAGCCCAGATCTCCTGTAATGATGCGGTCATAATCCTGTGGCTGCCGGTTAAAATCCATCAGATTCTGACAGATCGTATCTGCCGCTGCCGGTGCCATGCAGGCTCCCATATTCAGAGAATCCCTCACACCGTAGTCCACTACTTTCCCGGTCGTGATTCCGGTGATTTTTGCATGGCTTTTCTGTGCTGAGAGCAGAAAAGCTCCGCTTCCGGTGACGGTCCAGGTCGCAGAAAGAGGTCTTTGATTCCCGTATCCGAGCGGAAATCGAAACTGCTTTTCCGCACTTCCAAAGTGGCTGGAAGTCACGGCAAGTACCTGATCGGCATACCCTGCACTTACCGTCATTGCCGCCAGTGACAGGGTCTCTCCACAGGTAGAACAGGCTCCATACAGTCCAAACAGCGGAATTTCCAGCTCTTCTACACCAAAAGATGTGGCAATGAGCTGCCCTAACAAATCTCCTGCAAAAATATAGCGAATCTGTTGCGGCATCTTCCCTGCTTTTTCCAGTGCCAACTGGATTGCTTTTATCTGAAGCATGCTCTCCGCCTTTTCCCAGTTTTCTTCCCCAAGCATGGGATCCTCACAGATCAGGTCGATTTTTTCTCCAAGCGGCCCTTCTCCTTCTTTTTTGCCTGCCACAGAGGCACTCACAAAAAGATAAGGCGGCTTCTCAAAACAGATACTCTGCTCTCCGGTCATACTATTCATAATCTTATTCCTGCCTTTTTGACGTTATTTCATGCCCTTTGTTTTTGATTGGAATCTGGTTTTAGTATGGCTTTTATATGAAAAAGTATACCATGGTTTTCTGGTTTTTCCTTTGATCTGACACATCTTGAAACCTGACATCTATTTTTCGCAAAGTGCTTATTCTGAAATGCTCTGGCTTCGCTCTTCTAATTTCTGCAAAACTTGATCTGCTGCCTCCCCGGTAAGCGGTGTCGGCTGATAATTGTTGTAACCCTCTGCCGAAGAAACACTGCAAGGAATGACTTCGTAAGACGCATCTACGATCTCATGTTTTCCGTTTACGGTAAATTTCTGCTGAAAGATGATCGTATCCATCTCTGTCGGATTGGTATTTCCGCCAAAGCAGAAGTTACCAAGACTGTAAGCGATCGTCTTTCCTTTATAACCGCCAATCCCCTGGATAATATGCGGATGATGTCCGACGACCACATCAGCCCCCTCATCGATTGCCAGATGTGCAAGCGTTACCTGATTTTCATCCGGGACAGTAACAAGCTCATTGCTCCAGTGAAAAACTGCCACAATAATTTCCACTCCGTCTTCTTTGAGTTTTGCAATATCACTTTTTACCTGTGGTATGCGTTCCAGATGATCATCCAGCTCATAGATACCGAAAAATCCGATTTTGACGCCTTTGACCTCGATCACCGACGTATCATCGTAGCCAAAGGTTTTGATTCCATTTTCTTCCAGGGTATTTACCGTATCCTGAAAGCTCTGCTCTCCATAGTCATGGCTGTGGTTATTTGCCATATTTGCTGCTTCCACCGATGAGGAAGTAAGGATCTTCACAAATTCCGGATCGCCTTTGAAGGCAAACTGTTTGTCTGCACGTGTGGTTTCTTCCGTAAGCGTACCTTCCATATTTATGATCGTCAGGTCATCTTTTTCAAAAATATCCCGCACATTCTTCAAGAAATATTCCGGACCGTTTGCCTCATAGTAAGCATTGAAACCGGTATCCCAGGCAAACTGCTCATCTGTTCCCAGAATACAGTCTCCGGTAAAGTTAAGCGTCAGATTGATCCTTGTTGTATCTTCCGTCTCGGTCTGTGTTTCACTTTCTGCAGGCTGCTCGGTCTGTTTTTGACCAGATGGTACGTTTTTGATCATTTTCCCGATCACACGAACTCCCCCATACACTGCAAGTATGAGCATCATACAGGCCAGAATCAGTGCAAAAATATAATTTCGTCTCCGGATCTTCAGCCGCTTTAAATGTACTTCTTTTTTTCTGCGGATCAGTTTTACTCTTCTTTCCTCATCCTGACAGTCCAGGATGAGGATCGTCAGCTTCTGTTCTGCCCGACACAGGCGTTCTTCTCCTGTAAGTTTGTTCCAAAATCTCTTCATTTCCCTCTCCCTTTGTTTCTTTTGTATTTTTGTGAACTACTCGGTAACTGAGTTACCAGAGCATCTGAAATCTGGCGGGATACCGTCTTTTTTCAGGGTGCGTCCATGACA